>DATMBG010000035.1 GCA_035559535.1 Candidatus Limnocylindrales bacterium | reverse complement strand
GAGTTCCTGGTTGCTTCGTTCCAATTCTTGGGTGTAGTGGGCGAGGGTTTGTTCGGCTTTGATGCGTTTGGTCAGTTCTTGTTGGGTGGAGGTATAGAGTCGGGCGTTATCCAGGGCTATGGAAGCTAACTCGGCAAATCGGCTTAGTAATTCAATCTCCTCATCTTTAAAAACACGTCCCTCTTGCATATACCCCAGACAAAGTACCCCTATCACTTTATTATCCGATTTAAGCGGTATTCCAACCTGGGCATGGAGGATGTGATGTCTAGGGTCTGGTATATGGCCCGGCCAGGTATGGTAATTCTCTACGATTATCAATTGACCGGTTTGCCAAACTTTTCCACTTAGCCCCTCCCCGAATTTTAGTTTGTGACCGATGAAATTAGTAAAAACTCCAATACCTACCTTCAGGGTTATTTCAGTTTCGTTGGGTTCGACAAGGCGAATGTACCCATGGGAGGTGCCCACCAGGGCTCCGGCGCGTACCACAATGGCTTTAAGCAGATCGTTTATTTCCAACCGGTTCATCAAAGCCAGGGCCGTCTCGTGGAGAGCAGTGAGATATTCATTTTGTTGCCGCAGTTTTTCCTCTATACGTTTGCGCTCAACCATCTGCTCTTCCAGTCTCACATTGGTTGTTGAAAGCTCGGCAGTTCGTTCCTTAACCCGTTGCTCTAACGCCTCCTGGGCTTTTCGCAATTCCGCTTCTACCCGCTTACGTTCGATTAATTCTTGTTGAGCCGAGGCATACAACCTGGCATTGTCTAAAGCAATGGAAGCCAACTGGGCAAATCGATTTAATAACTCAATAGCCTCATCTCCGAATTTCCGACCTTCGTCCAAATAAACCAGACCGATGACTCCTATGACTTCCGAGCCCGACTTGAGCGGAACCCCCACCACCGCACGAAGGATGTCAAAGCTTGGGTCCGGCAGTCGATCTGGCCAACTGCAATAATCCTCTACCACAATGGATCGGCCGGTTTGCCAGACTTTTCCAACCATCCCCTCACCAAACTTTACACGTTTACCTATAAATCTACTCCAGGTTCCTACCCCGACCTTTGCTACCATCTCTGTCTTGTTTGGTTCGATCAAATGGATAAATCCATGTTGGGTTCCCATCAATCCTCCGGCCCGAACGATGATGGTTTCAAGCAAATCGGTCAATTCAAGGCGGTTCATGAGGGCCAGGGCGGTTTCATGCAAGGCAGTCAGGTACTCATTCTGCTGACGCAATTTCTCTTCTACCCGCTTGCGCTCGGTTTCCAATGCTTTCAGCTCATCGATCTGTTGACGTGCTGCTATCAGTTCTTTTATAAGCTGCTCTTTTGTCTTCTCTTCATCCCTCACACATTCTCTCCTTAGACCAAATCTACATAGAAAGGTTACATAACCTGCAGGGCGACTCTCGGGTGATTACCTTTAACAGGTAAGGGGAGGGCTGCTCCTACAGCTTATGTGATGTTTCAACGTAGAAGTAATATTACGAGGGTCTTCCTCCTCAAAGAAAGAAGATAAAAGTGTACCAAAGTGAGACATTAAGATTTCCAAAACGGAATTCTCGGTAAGGGCAAGATTAAAATTCATTTTTTCCGGCAATCCTTGTCGATAAACCGCAGATAGGGACTCCCTGCTTACTTTTTATCTTAACAAGGAAGACATTTCGCAATTGCCATGCCAGGTTTCAAAGAATAGTAGCTCTTTCTTTATAGCCCCAAAATTGCTTGAGTAGGTTAGTACTTTACAAAGTACTAATTTTGATCATGGTTCCTGTCCGTGCAAACCCGTTGATATTAATTCCGACTTAAGTCGAAGTCGGGTTAATGGTTTCCTCCGGATTCTCTCTGTAAAAATCTCAACATAAAAGAGGAGATATAAGCTTGATACCTGAAAATGATAAAACTCAGCAGAGGTGGTAAAAAACATAAAAGAAAAAAGAACAGAGCCATCGTAGACAGGTCAATAGGTAGATAATCCTTTGCCATGCGGCTAAAATCCATCCAGTCGCCTCCTCCTTTGGCTTCTGCATATTCAGTACGATAGTCTGGGTCGGTCCATAGCCGGTAAGAAAATCGAATATCATAAAATACCGTAAAAAAACCGGTGAAAGCGTAGAGTGGGCGCTCGACAGGAGTCATACAAGCAAAGCCACTTAGGGCCCGATACAAAAAAATCCCTGCAAAGATAAGTTCCGTGCCATGTCCCATGAACAATATGAGAATTTCATGGAAGGAGGTAAACAGAGAGAATGTATAGAAAAGCAGAGATGTAAGAAGGAAGGTTAAGGTAAGAAGATTCTTTCGATAAAAATAAAGCAGATAACCCAGCAAAGCATAAATGACAAAAAGAATCCAGGTCACAGGTTTCTCCTGGAGTTGGATGGCAACTCCGCCTCCATAATTGAAATCAAACGCAGGGATACTGGGATAACCAAAAAGCCAGGCTGCCAGGGCATGACCCAATTCATGAACAAGAATAATAAAATGACTCAAAACAAAGGTTGGGAAGGGAAAAAAAAGGATAATTCCGGCAAAAATCAAACCTATCCCTAAAGCCTTCCAACCTTCTTCTTCAATCCTTTGAGGTTCGAACTCTTTTTGAGCTTCCTTTTTTGGTAGGTACACCGGTTGTCGGGAGGGATCCTGGACCTTTGAGGATGTTTTAAATTTGGTAAAGATGACCCCGCACCTCAGGCACTCTGTGTATTGGTCCGATTGTTCAAACCGACATTTTGGGCAGATCATTTTTTTCCTTCCTCTTTAAATCAACTGTAGGGGCGGAGGCCCTCCGCCCGTACAAGGAATGGATAGATCCGGATAAGAAGCAGGAATTGGAAATTAGGGATTAGGAATTAGAAGCCTAGTTCCCAATTCCCAATCCCCAATTCTCAATAGAGGACCCGGTTTTGTCAGGGAAAAGGTAATTTAACAGAACATCCTTCTTTTGCCGAGAGGTCTGCTGCCAGACAAATTTCGTGGGTCATTACTGCATCGTTCACATCGGGCTGGGGAGTTTGGTCCTTCAAGATACAGTCTATAATATGGTTTACCTCATCCTGGAAGGGGTGATGGGTCACATCGCCACTGGAAGGGATGTTTGTGGGGATCAAGGCAAAATCGGTCTGCCCGGGAAAGAGGGTTTCGGAGAAGAGTTTGTTATCCAGGATAGAGCCTCGGGAGCCGAAGAGCTTTATGGGTAGCATGTAGGGCATACGCACTTCCCGGGAGCAACCTACTTTTCCGATTACCCCATTTTTAAATTTCATGATAGTTACAATGGTAGGCGGATATTCATAATTTTTATCATAACCTCCTGCATATGCCGTTACTTCTATGGCTTCTGAACCGACGAGATATCTCAATGTATCCACTGCGTGGCAACCCGCCCCCAGGAGAGCACTTCCACCGGTGGCAATTTTACGGGACCATTCGTAGGAACGGTAATGCTCGCGTCGACCGTGTAAATAATCAACCTCGGCATAAAAGAGGACTCCGATAGCATCTTTAGCCACAAGAGACCTGAGGAGGTTTATCATGGGATTCCAACGAAGAACAAAACTGACAACCGTTTTAATCCTGGCTTGATTAACGGCAGATTGAAGAGCTCGAAGGTCTTTGAGATTTAGTGCAATAGCCTTTTCTATGATCAGATGTTTCCCGGCTTCGGCAGCTTGAATTCCCTGTTCGGCATGGAGAAAATCCGGAGTGCAGATGACAACCAGATCCAGGTCTTCTTGCTTAAGCATTTCAGGGTAATGGGTGTAAATCTGGCCGGTTAAGCCATATTCATTCTGGATTTTCTCCGCTCCTTCCCGGCTTCGACTACAGAGGGCTACCACCTGGCTATGGGGATTTTTCTTGGTCGCTTTAATATATTCCCCGGCAACCCATCCTGTAGCCCCTACAATTCCAATTCCTATTTTTTTATCTTGCATACACAAAGATAGATCTGTCACAAAACCCACCCCAAGGCCGGCAGAGATAGGAAAACGCAGGAGTACAGAGATGAAAATCAGCTTCCTTTCTTCTCCTAAACTTCCCAGGATACCCTCCGGATGTCTTTGTGTCAAATCCAAAAATAGCCTTGACAACCTTTCTTTATTCCCGCTAGGGTAAAAGTATATAAGAGTCTTATAATTCATAAAAGGAAATTGTTTCAATTAAAATTTTTAAATCTTGAGGAGTTTTATGAATCGAGAATATGGTGATGAAACAAATTCTATGCTTCAGTCTAATTCATGGCTTACCCGCCGTGAATTTATCCGTACCTCTACCTATGTGGCTGGTTCTTTAACGGGGATAGCCTCGGGATGGTCCTGGCTGGTGGAAGGCAAAGCTCCGGCCTTTGCCCAGAAACGGACCTTAACCGCCCTTGCTTTAAGTCTTTTCGTTCCATCGGGTGATGAAAGGTTTCGACAGATTATGGAAGAGTTTGGTAAACAGGCTGGCTGTGATACCCGCTTTGACACCATCCAGGTTACCCAACTTCCTGTTAAACTTGCTTCGGAGGCGAATATCCAAAGTGGACACGATTTGGTGAATATGTGGGACACTTACGGTTACCTTCACGAAGCGAATCTGGAGCCTTTAGATGATATTCTAGAAGAGGTGGATAAAAATTATTCTACCCGGGCTAATCCACGACAGGTTTTCCATATAGGAGGTCAATGGAAACTTGCACCCTGGTATTGGGTCGCTTTTGTGGGTACAGGCAATAAAAAGCATTGGGAAGAGGCCGGGCTTGCTCTTCCCAAGACCTGGGAAGAACTCTATGAAGCGGGTAAAAAACTCAAAGAACATGGGCATCCTATTGGTCTTCCGATCAGCCATTGTACCGACGCGAATGCCACCTGGAATGTGGTTCTTTGGTGTTATGGGGCTAAAGTTTTTGAAGCCGATAGTAAAACCATTGCCCTGAACTCTCCCCATACCGAGGAAGCCCTGGATTATGCCCGGCGTCTCTATTTAGATTGCATGAGTAATGAAGTTCTTTCCTGGGACGATGCGGGAAACAATCGATTTTTTCTCTCTGGAAAGGGATCCTGGATTTTAAATCCGGTGAGTGTTTACTGGGCTGCCAGGGATAAGAATATGCCCATTGCGGAGAGTATTGTTCATCATCCTTCGCTTTCAGGACCTGGGGGACGACACGGTGCGGGCTTTAACCATGGACTGGCCGTTTGGAAGTTTTCTAAAAATAAGGATCTTGCTAAGGAATTTTTAAAATTCTTTTACAGCGAACCGGTATACACCTCCTGGCTTACGGCAGCCAAAGGATTTTGTATGAGTCCCTTTAAGAAGTTCGAAGACCTTCCTCTCTGGAAAACGGACCCCAACTTGATTTTACTTCCCGAAGAAGGGAATTATACCCATTTCCCGGGCTGGCCTGGAAACCCTACCCGATATGCCGGAGCGGTTGAAAATCAGTATATCATTCCCGATATGGTTGCCCGGGTGGTCGGTGGCGAACCCTATAAAAAGGCCATAAGCTGGGCGGAAGATCAGATTAAGAAGATCCTGGAGGCTTGAACGTCCCGGATGTGGGAGTATGGGGGTGTGGGGGTGTGGAGGTGTGGGAGTTCTATCTTCTACACCTATACCCCCATACTTCCATACTTCCCTCCTTCCATACTCCCACACCCCCACACTAACAGAGTTTCTACTCTTTATTAAACAGAACTTTAACCATGGAGAACTCCGGTGAGTTTTTGATGGTTCCTTTAATTTCATCGGAGGGAATCTTAGCCATTTCGGCTTTTACCGCTTCTAATCTGTTGGATAAGGGAGGGTGTGTGGCAAAGAATTTTTCCAATATATTTGGTTTATCCTTGTGAAGAGCCTGGAGTCTCTCGAAAAACTCACCCATTCCCTCGGGATTGTAGCCTGTTTTGTAAAGGTAATGAACCCCTAACCGGTCTGCTTCTGCCTCATTGCTGCGGCTATAAGCCAGTAATCCGGCGGTACCAAATAATCTGGCAGCCAGGATTTCAAGCTGAGAAGGATTATTTCCCAACAAAATAGAGGCTAGGATAGAAAATCCCAGTTGCCGGGTCATCTGTTCAGTTCCGTGGCGTGCTGCTACATGGCCGATTTCATGGGCTAAAACCCCTGCCAGTTCAGATTCACTATCCACGGTTTCTATTAAACCCCTGTAAACGTAGATATACCCACCCGGCAGGGCAAAAGCGTTGATCTGTTTACCGTTAATAACCTTAAAGTGATAAGGGATGGTGTTTAAATCCGAGTTCTTAGCCAGGGACTGTCCCAGGGAATCAACATAATCGTTTAAAACACGAAGGCGCATGAGCTTAACCTCTTTCTCAACTTCTTTAGAAAATTTTCTTCCCAGATCTATTTCTTGCGAAAGTGGAATCACATTGGGTTGAAATTTATTGATGCCTTTAACGGACATCCCACAAGATGTGGATAAAAGACCTATCGTTAAAACAAAGGGTAAAAGAACTGATTTTTTTAAGTATGCCATAACAGACACAGTCCTTTGTCCTTTATCCTTTGTCCTTTGAGACCCAACCGGGTTACATCTTTATTTAGAATGGACAATGGATAAAGGTCAACAGACTATTTCGGGAAGGATATGGACTTGATTTTGTCCTTAAGAATTTCTACCGTGGGACCGAGTTCCATCTGGATTTTAACTTCCGGTAGGGTTAGGGTCCCCTGAATCACCTCACCATTCTGCTTGGTAAGTTTAATTTGGTCTTGAGAGTTTTCTATAAATTCGATCTTTTGGATCTCTGATTTTGGGACTTCCAGCATTTTACCGTCCAGGGCTATTGTAAATTTTTCGTTGAGTATCTTACCTGAAATAAGGTCCCCGTTCCGTAGAATCAGGTTATCCCGTTGGGGAGGGGGAGGAGTTGCCTGGGCTACCCGTAAAATACTCTCAGGAACCTGAAGCACCCAAAGGTCCCAATTTCCACTTCGTTTAGAGTGAAACAGAATTTGGGTTCCGTTGGGATGCCATCGAGGATGAGCGCTGGGAGAAGTCGAGGTAAGCCGGGTTTGCTGGCTTCCATCGGCATTGGCGATCCAGATGTTGCTTTGATCCAGGCTCTCTTCAGCACCCCAGGCCGTATAAGCAATTTTAGATCCATCTGGTGACCAGTCAGGTTGATACTCATATCCTGCCGTACTGATCAATTTGGTACGATTTTTACCATCCGGATCTATCACATAGATATCCAGATTGTTCCCTTCATCTGAGGCAAAGGCGATATGTTTTCCATCTGGACTCCAGGCGGGAGTTATTTCATTGCTGGGAGTTTGGGTCAGTTGAATTTTATTGGACCCATCGGCGTCCATAATCCAGAGATCAAAATTATCTGCTTCTAAAGGAAGCGCTGCATAAACGATCTTCTTCCCATCGGGAGACCAGGCCGGATCTCGTTCTATTCCTTTATCTTTCGTCAGTCGGGTTTTATTACTGCCATCTCGATCCATGATCCAGATGTCCGGACTTCCTCGCTCTTCCGAAACATAAAGGATTTTTTTCCCATCGGGAGAGAAGACCGGTTGATATTCTTCTGCCGTACTTTTCGTAAGCTGTCTTGGATTGGACCCATCGGCATTCATGATCCAGATATCCCGATCCCTGGCCAATTCATTCTCCTCCTCTTCTTTCTTTTTTTCTTCTTTTTTCTTTTTCTCTTTCTTTTTTTCTTCTTTTTTAGTTTCCTCTTCGTCCTCTTCGTTGAAAGATTTCTTTTTTTCTTTTTCCCCCTTTCGTCGAGTCTGAAAGACAATTTCCTTCCCATCGGGAGACCAGGATCCGTTGGCATCTAAGGAAGGATCCCGGGTTAATTGAATTAGGTGAAGGGCCGCCTCCGTTACCGAGGACTCCGAGCGAACTTTTGTAGAGATCAAAGGGCCCAACAGCAGAGAAGTAATCAGAAGAAGATAGGTAGATAACAGGACGAGGAGAACGGAGAAGAGGGAGCGTTTTCCTGTCTTTATGTTAATACTCCGGCACATAGTCTACTGGTTCCGTATAGCCCATTCGGATGTTATTCAGCACATTTTTGAGCGTGAGGGTGGCCAGTTCTTTCATAAAGGGAATGTTATCCAGGGGCCGATGGTGTTCTTTCAAGGCTATCCAAAGGGCCAGGGCTTTTCGGATTTGTGTTTGATAAGCTTTAGGGTTCTTTTTTGCTAAAAACTCTATGGTCAATTCCAGGCGCTTTGTAATCTGGTTTCGGTCAGGTTCAAGGATTTGGGTGATAAATTCCTGGATAATCTTGAAATCTATAATCCGATTTCTCATGGATCGCTTTTTTTTCTGTACGAAATCATAAGAAGACGGAGTATCGAGCCACCAATCCGAGAAGGGTGGTTTCGAGATAAGCTCATCGGAAGTTGCCAGGAGTTCTTCCAGACTTTGTTTTGCTTCTTCCAGTCCATAGGACGTCAGATCCACACTATACACTTGAGGGGTTAGAATATCCCCTTCGAAAATTTTTCGATAAAAGGAAAACAAAGGAGAAATTTTAGCTTCCTTTTTAAGGGCCGTCCATAAGGCATCCCGGACTAATTGAAGACAATAAGCATATTCTACCTCCATTCCCCCGACCTGCTTTTTTAATTCTTTAGTTATCTTATCGAGGTCTTTAAGGGTGATATTCTGGGCTCCATAGCAATCTTTAATGCCTACCTTCTCATGCAACATGAATTGGGCCAGCTTAGCATGATGGGCATCCTTTTGTCGGGCTATTAACATTACCCGACTCCCTCTTCCATCGATCCAGGACAGCAGGCATTTATAGATGGGAAAAGATTCCGGAAGTGAGGGGGCCTTTGTTACCCCGGCAAATTGGAGTTTGCGAAGGGAGCGTTGGATGAGTTCCTGGCTATCCTGTTGGTGATTGATGAGATTTTCTAAGGTTTCAATAGACTTGCCCGAGCGAATACTTCCCAGTTGTAAAATGGCTGCTTCGGCCAGTTCTTTATGTTGATATTCTGCAAAAATTCCCAGAAGGGGAACAGCCCGTTCATCCCGACTTTTACCGAGTTCTTCGATCATCCTTAATTGGGCTTCTGTGGAAAAGTTAGAGATCTCCTCTAACAGGGTCTCCAGCATTTCTTCCCGCTCCGATAGTTGCAACATTCCTTCTAAAGCTACCTGACCTAATCCTCTAATATCCTGGAAATAAGATATCAATGTGGGGTCCTGCGTGTCGATACCGTAATACTCCATAACCCCCAATAAAATAGACCTTGTAGTATCGCTGATCCCAGAACTTTTGAATAACTCCATGAGGGGTTCCACAACGTCTGGATCTCCATATTGTTCCAATAAAAAGGCTACCGTGGTAACTACATCTGGATTTTGTTGGGTGTCTTTTATGAGTTGTAATAGAGCCGGAATCAAATCAATATTTTCTTCTTCCACTGTATAAAAAAATTCTTCTGTCCAATCCTCAGCTTCTTCCATGGATATCTGGCTGTTTATAAGCTCTTCTATGAAGGCCGCTACTTTCTTATAGCCTCTGATAGGCTGTTCTTTCTTTTTCATTACTGATTTTTTAAGTTCTCTGTAAAGTAAATTGGATTCCATCGAGAAAGTGGATTCTTTCCTCTTACAGATTTTTTAAATGGAATTTAACTATTTTACAGAGCTTTAAGATAAGGTCTCAGAAATTTGCCTGTATAGGACTCGGGAGATTTTGCAATCTCTTCTGGAGTCCCACAGGCTATTAACCTGCCTCCTCTTTCCCCACCTTCCGGACCCAAGTCCAGGATGTAGTCTGCACAGCGAATAACTTCCAGATTATGCTCGATAATGACCACAGAATGCCCTTTGTCCAATAATTTGTCAAAGCAAAGGAGCAATTTAGCAATATCATCCAGATGTAAGCCGGTTGTGGGTTCATCGAAGAGATAAAGCGCAGAACCTTTTTTCCGATTAGCCAGATGCGCAGCCAGCTTGACCCGTTGAGCTTCTCCACCGGACAGGGTGGTAGCCGGTTGGCCTAATCGGATATAACCCAGACCCACATCTTCCAAAACCTGAAGCTTTTCCACTATTTTTTTATAATCTGCAAAGAATGCCAGTGCTTCTGTAACCGTCATCTCTAAAATATCGGCAATGTTTTTTCCCTTGAATTTTATCTTTAAAATTTCGTTTTTATACCTTTTACCACCACAACTTTCACAAGTCAAGAAAAGGTCTGCGAGAAATTGCATTTCTACTTGGATAAATCCCTCCCCTTTACAGACCTCACATCGGCCTCCTGCAACATTAAAGGAAAAATGCCCGGGTTTATATCCGCTCCGTTTGGCACTCAAGGTGTTGGCAAACAGATTACGAATTTCATCGAAGGCTTTAATGTACGTAACAGGATTCGATCGAGGTGTTCGTCCAATAGGGGATTGATCTACCAAAATAACATCTGAGATAAGCTCTTGACCTTTAATCCCATCGTATCCGTTCCCGGGTTTTCGTTCCCCTGTTAATCCCTTATAGAGAATTTCGTGGATGAGTGTACTTTTACCGGACCCGGAAACTCCGGTTACACAGGTCAGCACTTTTAGAGGTATCCGAACCTGAATGTTTTTAAGGTTATGAAGATAGGCATTCTGGATTTCAAGATAGTATCCGTTGGGAGATCTACGACGGGAAATACCGGGCTGTCCGGAATGAAAAGAGATTTCTTTCTCTCCCCGGAGATATTTACCGGTTAAGGAATGGGGGTCCCGGTAGAGTTGCTTTAAACTTCCGGAGAAAACCACTTTTCCCCCATACTCCCCGGCTCCAGGTCCCAGATCTACAATGTGATCGCTGGCATTTATGATATCTTTATCATGCTCCACCACAACAATGGTATTACCTTTATCCCGAAGTGCTTTAAGAATCCGGATCAAACGGTCTGTATCTCTGGGATGAAGCCCGATACTGGGCTCATCCAAAACATACAGGGAGCTGACCAGAGAAGATCCTAAAGAGGTTGCCAGATTAATCCGTTGGGCTTCTCCTCCACTGAGTGTCCGTGAAAGACGATCCAGGGTTAAATAATCCAGTCCCACATCAATCAAATACTGCAAGCGATTTTTAATCTCTTCAACTATTTTATGAGCGATCTGTTCTTCAAAGGGGGTCAGGTGAAGTTGGTCAAAAAACGTTTTGGCTTCCAGGATAGTTTTTCGGGTAATATCATAGATGGTAGCTCCCTGAATCTTGACCCACAAAGCTTTTTCCTTGAGTCTTGAACCCTTACACAGAGAACATTCCCGATACCCCCGGAATCGGCTCAAGAAAACCCGAACATGGACTTTGTATTTTTTCATTTCTAGAAAATCAAAAAAAGGAATAATTCCAATAAATTGGTCGTTCCCCTGGATAATAAGGCGCATTTGATCCTCTGTGAGTTTATAAAGGGGAGTATCAATAGAAAAGCCGTATTTTGGGGCAATTCGCTCTAATCGGGAAATAATCCCACGACAAATAGGGGCAGTCCAGGGAACTATGGCACCTTGTCGAATACTCTTGGTTTTATCCGGAATCACCAGATCCATATCGATCACGATCTTGTTTCCAAAACCCTGACATTCCGGACAGGCTCCATAGGGATTGTTAAAAGAGAACAATCGAGGTTCCGGCTCCTCATAGGTTATCCCACAGGGATAGCATTCAAAGTTCCGACTAAATTTAAAGGATTCCCCTTCAGGATGGGGGGCATTTATCCCTTCTACCGTTTTGACTATCAGTCGTCCCTGTCCTTCCACATAGGCCATTTCCAGAGCCTCCACAAGCCTTTCTCGAATCTCTTCGCTCAACGACATACGATCTATCACGACCCCAATCTCTGATCCCGGGGTCAACCTGGGGGTTTCTTCTTCCAAAGAGAAAATCTCATCGTTTACCAAAATCCGGCGGAAGCCTTTCTTCAGGAGACCTTCCCGGACTACGGCATATTCTTGATCCGACCAGCCTTTGGAGGTCTCTAAAGCCCCTTCCAGTTGAAGGGGAAAAGCTATCATGAAACGGGTTTTCGGGCCCATCTGGAAGATTTTTTCAACAATCGCCTCTACCGATTCCCGCTGTACCAGTTTTCCACACCGATAACAATAGGTTTTACCGATTCGGGCAAAGAGCAGTCTCAGATAATCATAGATCTCTGTGGCGGTGCCTACGGTCGATCTGGAATTTCGGACATGGTTCTTCTGTTCGATGGCAATGGCCGGGGAGATACCGTAAATAGCATCCACATCGGGTTTATCCATTCGTTCGAGAAATTGTCTGGCATAAGCCGAAAGGGATTCTACATATCTTCTCTGTCCTTCGGCATACAAGGTATCAAATGCCAGACTGGATTTTCCGGAACCACTAACCCCGGTAATTACAACCAGCTTGTTTCTTGGAATATCCAGGTCTATATTTTTTAAGTTATGAACCCGGGCCCCTTTAATAGAAATTTGGTTCATTTTAAACGCTTCACTCCCTCTCTTTCCTGCATAGGTTGTCTTTACCTGATGAGGCCTTTCAACTGGCTTCTTGCCGGGTCAAGATATTTATTAGAATCTTATAGATCAGGAACCCGACTAAGAAGATCCCCGGGATAATAAACGCAGCGAATAAGGGCTTTTCCCTCAGAAAAGTTATGACCTCCTCTCCATACAAGACGGTCATAACCCCTTCAAAATAGAACCGACAGCTTCGAGATACGAAGACTGCTAAAAGAAATCTATGATAAAGTAACTGAAAAGCCCCCACGGCGAAAATAAAAGCCTTGTAAGGAAAGGGTGGAGGGATGATCCCGGCCAATAAAATGGATAGTATGTCATATTTATGAAGAAGATACTGAATTCTTTCCATGCCTCCCCTGGAGAGCTTTTTATGGAGTAAGGCCTGTCCACCCTTTTTGCCGAGAAAATATAGCATACTGGTTCCCAGCAAAGATCCAGCCACTGCAGACAGGGCGTAAAAAGCCATTAAATGGGGCTTAGAAAGGGATAAGACAATTACCAGGGTATCAATAACTTGAGGCATAGGAACGAAGGTGGAATCTAAAAAAGAAAGAAGCAATAATCCCCAAATCCCATAAGGAATGAAGAGTTGTTTGATAAGAAAAATAATTTCGTGCATGGCAACTCTGCTAAATGACGGAGTGGAAGAGGAACCCCCATCATTTAATTACATATTCCGTGGAATTTGAGGAATAGTCAAGGAAATATTGAAAAGATCTGTGGGACGAAAGGAGAGGCCTTGTAAAGGAAAGAATTTCTTAGGGATAGGTTCTTCTTAAAACTGCTTTAATTCGATATAAGAGCTCCTCCACTAATACAGGCTTGAAGATATAATCGTCTGCTCCCAATTCAAAGGCTCTTAATCTCTCTTCCGGCGCCGTTTTTTGAGAAAGGACTATCACCGGAATAAAGGCAGTCGTCGGGTCCTGGCGTAATGTTTTGATAAGCTCTAATCCGTCCATCTCGGGCATGGGGATATCTGTAAGGATAAGATGAGGTTTATTCTGTGCGATGATTTCCAGGGCTTCTTTTCCATTGGAAGCTGCAGTGGCTATAAATTGATTTTTGACCAGGAAAGAAGCCAATCCTCGCGCCAATACTTCATTATCATCGACCAAAAGGATTTTAAATCCTTTAAAGTCCTTCCGGATATCTTTAATTGAAGGCTCAACCGTTTTTTCTAAACCTTTAATTGGGGCGTTCCGTTCTGGGGTTATGGCTTCTTTTAACTTAGATTCACAATAGGGGCAGATTTTCCAGTCTGGTTCCATCACTTTTTGACAGGAAGGGCATTTTAATTCGGTTAAAGATCTGGACTCTTCGGAAAATAAGACCACCCGTTCTAACTCTTCCAAGGTCGTAATACCTTGTTTGAGCTTTTCCAGGGCATTTTCGATTAAGGATTTCATGCCTCCTTTGAGGGCTGCTTCCCGGATCTTTCGCTCAGGAGCTCTCTGACTGATCAATTCCCGGATCTCTCCATTTATCATCAAAATTTCATGAACCCCCTTTCTTCCCCGATATCCAGTTTGCTGACAATATTCGCATCCCTTACCTCGATAGAAGGGAATTTCTTTATCCAACCTGGGTCTGATCTTCCTGAGCCTTTCCAGGTCCGGCTGATATTTTTCTCGACACCGATCACATAGGATTCGGATTAAACGTTGGGAGATGATCCCACTCAAGGAAGAAGCGATTAAATAGGGTGCTACTCCCAGGTCCAGGAGTCGGACAATGGTAGAGACTGCATCATTGGTATGCAGGGTGCTTAGGACCAGGTGTCCGGTCATAGAGGCTCCCATGGCAATCTCCGCCGTCTCTCTATCTCGAATCTCTCCTACAAGAATCACGTTAGGATCCTGTCTGAGGATGGATCTCAAGGCTTTAGCAAAGGTTAATCCGGCTTTTTCATTGATCTGAACCTGGTTAACCCTATTCATTTCATATTCTATGGGATCTTCCAGGGTAACGATATTAATCTTTTTACGAGAAATTTCACTAATCAAGGCATAAAGGGTTGTGGTTTTACCACTACCTGTGGGGCCACACACTAAAATCATCCCCTGGGGAAGGTTAATAAGTTCTTTTACTCTCTCCAGATCTTCGGATGAGAACCCCAACTCTGTAATAGATAAGGCGCTTTTACTTTTATCCAGGATACGGATGACCACTTTCTCTCCATACTGTACCGGAAGGGTAGAAACTCTCAGGTCCAGGATCTGATGATCCTTTCTCAGCTTAATTCGACCATCTTGAGGAATTCGCTTTTCGGCAATATCCATGCCGGCCATGAGTTTGATTCGAGAAATCAGAGCGCTTTGTACCCATTTGGGAATTTGTAGAGTTTCATTTAAAATTCCATCGACTCTATGTCTTACCTGGATTAGTTTTTCTTGAGGTTCAATATGAAGATCACTGGCCCTCTCGGAAACACTCTGGAAGATAATAGAATTAACTAATTTGACAATGGGGCCCATTTCACTTTTATTTTTTAATTCCAGGATGTTCTCTTCTTCTACCATCTCGGCCCGGATAAATTCTATTCCTTCAATCTGGGCCACATTTTGAATAATTTGGTTAATTGATTCTCCCGCCGAGTAATGCCGATTAATAGCTTCTTTAATCTCACCGGCGGCCGCTACAACGGGACGAATATTTAATCCGCTGGTAAAGCGAGCCATATCTATGGCTTCTATGTCCCGGGGATTCTTCATAGCTAGAATCAATTCCCTATTTTCAATACGAACAGGTAAAATTTGATACTCCCTGGCAAGCTTTAAAGGAATTAATTCAATGGCCATGGGTTCGATAACGGTCGAGGCTAAATCCAGGTAAGGAACATTGTTTTGATAAGAAAGGGCTTTGGCTATATCTTGCTCACTGACAAAATTCAGGCGTACCAGAGTTTCTCCTATAAGTTCCCTGGGATTTTTTTTGTTTTCTTCCAGGGCAATCTGTAACTTTTCCTCATCTATCAGGCCAACTTTAATAAAAATCCTTCCGATTTTTTCTTTTGCTGCACCGGGTTCTTGCATCGATAATCACCTGTTTATCTTCATTCTGATGGATTTTATAAAATTCATCTCCATGAAATTTTCAGACTCTCTCTTTTATAAGGTTGATCAGGGAAAATATAACTATTAAGGTAGGAGAGCCATTTATTTTTCGGTTTTATCTGGATTTTCAGGCAGTAGGCATCGTTTTTCTTCCAGGAACCTGGTAAATACCTCGGCAGGTACAGGTTGACTAAAGATAAAACCCTGGATTTCGTCGCAATGATGAAGCCGCAAGAAAGATAGCTGCTCTTCGGTTTCTACCCCCTCGGCAATTACCTTCAGATTCAGATTGTGGGCCATATTGATAATCAGCATAGCAATGACGGCGTCATCGGGGTTTACGGTAATATTCAAGACAAAGGATCGATCTATTTTCAACCTATCTATAGGAAATCGTTTCAAATAACTTAACGAAGAGTATCCTGTCCCAAAATCATCCATCGATAGCCGCACTCCCATTTTCTTTAGTTCTCGCAGGGTGATAATGGCTACCTCAGCATTTTCCATGGCGGTTCCTTCTGTTAATTCCAAATCCAGATAGTGAGGATCCAGTTGAGTTTCCTTTAATATTCGGTCAATAAGCTGGATTAAATTTTGTTGTTTGAACAGCCGGGACGAGAGGTTAACCGATACACACAGGGGGGGGAAACCTGCTTGTTGCCAGGCTTTATTTTGAGCACATGCCGTACGCAGGACCCATTCCCCCAGTTGGACGATTAAGCCGGTATCTTCGGCCAGAGGAATAAACTTCATGGGAGGGATCAATCCCAAATCCGGATGCTGCCAACGCAGCAGAACCTCCATCCCAACAATCTGTCCGGTATGAAGACTTATCTGGGGCTGGTAATAGACTATAAATTCCTCCTGTTCCAATGCACGGCGAAGCCCACTTTCCAATATCACCCTTTCAAAGGCCCTGGCGTTCATGGTCGAGGTATAGAACTGGTAGATATTACGACCCTGGGCCTTAGCACGGTTTAAAGCGGTATCTGCATTTTTCAACAAGGTCTGTACATTATCCCCATCACCGGGATAAAGGGTAATTCCGATACTGGAAGATATAAAAAGCTCGTGGTTATCGAGACGAAAGGGAGTCTTGAAAATTTCGAGGATCCTTTCGGCCATCTTGGCAACATCTTCTACCTGATCGACTTTCGGTAACAACACCAAAAACTCATCGCCTCCCAGACGGGCTACCGTATCCCCTTCCCGGAGGCAAGCGGTCAAACGTCGCGCAACATCTTGTAAGAGTTTATCTCCTATGGAGTGTCCCAACGTATCGTTGATGATTTTAAAGCGATCCAGATCCAGGAACATAACCGCCAGCTTGTGCTGATTGCGGTGTGCCTGGGCCATAGCCAAAGCAATACGGTCGTTGAATAAAGTACGATTGGGTAAGTTCGTGAGGGCATCATGATACGCCAGATATCGAATGGTTTCCTCGGCCTGTTTTCGCTCGGTAATGTCCGTATGGGTAACCACGACACCGCCATGTTTACCTGCCAGTCGGGTCACCCGCATTAAAAACCAGAGTTCTTTCCCGGAGGAGTGAAAAGAGTATTCCAGGGTAAATTGAGTTTGAGAGCCGTTCAATACAGCCTGGGTACCAACCAGTGCCTTCCGGGCTCCCTCTATACCGGCCTCGGCTGCCTGCCTGCAAACTTTTAGGTAATTTATACCGACTCCGGCACAGGAAGGGAAATTATTCCCATTTTTAAAGGCAAAATGTTCCCAGGTTTTGTTAACGGCTATAATATTTCCTTCTTTGTCTAAAACGGCAATAAGGGAGGTTAATGAGTTCAATATGAGCGAGTTAAGTTCTTCACCTTCCCGTAAAGCTTCCTCTTTTTTCTGTAACTCCATCACGTAACGAATCGACTTGTAGAGAAGGTCAGATGATAATTTTGACTTAATAAGATAATCTGTAGCTCCGGCTTTCATGGCCTCTACGGCAACTTCCTCATCCCCCTGTCCGGTTAGAAAAATAACCGGAGTCGTAATTCCCCTGGCCCGTACCGAGCGTAGGAGATCCAGGCCATTGACATGACCTAACCTGTAGTCAAACAAACAGATATCGTACCGGGTCTTATCCAGGCAGGCCATAGCTTCTAGAAAAGAGGAGGCTAAATCCATACTTACCTTCCTCCCATTCATTTCTGAATGGATAAAACTTTTAATCAGAATTACATCATCTTCATCATCTTCTACCAGCAAGATTTTTAGCTCTTGTTCCTTCATGAACCCTCCTGACTGAGATTGAGTCTTTCCATCCTTGCCAACCGATAGGCATCGGATCTTTTAGGGGTTTAATACTTTATCTAATCCGGGTAAAGGTAAACGTCGTTCTTCTTGCAACAATTTTATAAACGCTTCGGCAGATACTGGTTGGCTGAACAGATAGCCCTGGAACAGATCGCAGTGATGGGAACGTAAAAATTCCAGTTGTTCTTTAGTTTCGACTCCCTCGGCAACGACCTTGAGCCCCAGATTATGGGCCATATTGATTATCAATAGGGCAATGGCGGCATCGTCTGGATCTGTTGTGATATCCAATACAAACGACCGATCGATTTTTAAGGTATCTATGGGAAATCGTTTCAAATAACTTAACGAAGAGTACCCGGTACCAAAATCATCAACCGATAAGTGTACCCCCATCTCTTTCAATTGGTAAAGGGTTTTTATGGTTACTTCTGCATTCTCCATGATGGTTCCTTCGGTCAGTTCCAGTTCTAAATAGTTCGGATCGAGTTGGGTTTCTTTAAGTATCCGGGCAATCGTTTCTACCAGATTAGGTTGCTTAAACAAACGGGCAGAAATATTAACAGCCATACACAAGGCTGGAAGACCGGATTTTTGCCAGGCTTTGTTTTGGGCACAGGCCTTACGTAAGACCCAGAGTCCTAAAGGTACAATCAATCCGGTTTCTTCTGCCAGGGGGATAAACTGCATAGGAGGGATCATTCCCAGGTCTGGATGTTGCCATCTTACCAGCGCTTCCACTCCAACGATCTTCCCGGTACTCAGGCTCACCTGAGGCTG
Source organism: Candidatus Limnocylindrales bacterium (assembly GCA_035559535.1). Taxonomy (NCBI): domain Bacteria; kingdom Bacillati; phylum Chloroflexota; class Candidatus Limnocylindria; order Candidatus Limnocylindrales; species Candidatus Limnocylindrales bacterium. Next base: position 75,997 of record DATMBG010000035.1, on the reverse strand, counting down.
GTAATAAATGACAAATTCTTCCCGCTCTAAAGCCCGGCGTAAACTGTGTTCTAATTTCAGTCGTTCAAGGGCCGTGTCATTCATGGAGGGGGTATAGAATTGATAGGTATCACGCCCCTGTTCTTTGGCCCGATATAGGGTTGTATCTGCATTTTTCATCAGGGTCTGAATATCTTCTCCATCATTGGGGTAAAGAGTAATCCCGATACTGGCAGTGAGATAGAGTTCGTGGCCCTCGAGGTAAAAGGGGTATTTGAAAACTTCGAGGAGTTTTTGAGCAATCTTGGCTACATCTTCTACTTGGGTGATTCCTGGCAACAACAGCATGAATCGATCGCCACCCAGGCGGGCCAGGGTGTCCTCTCCACGCAGGTGGCTTCTCAACCGTTTTGCAACACCTTGCAGGAGGCGGTCTCCCACGGCATAACCCAGGGTATCGTTAATGGTTTTAAAACGATCCAGATCAAGAAACATAATTGCCAGTTTTTGTTGATTGCGGTGGGCATGGGCTATGGCCAGGGTGAGGCGATCGTTGAATAACATGCGATTAGGCAAACCCGTAAGGGCATCATAATAAGCCAGGTACCGGGCGATTTCTTCGGCTTGCTTACGTTCGGTAATGTCCATCCACGAGCCGACCAGGTCTATGGGCCTGCCTGCAGCATTGTATACAACTCTGATTTTGTCATGGATCCATCGATACGTCCCGTCTTTGTGCTGAAAACGGTATTCATAATCCAGGGAATCATGAGAAAAGATAGTAGCCTGCCGGGCAAGAACGTGGGGTTGATCTTCGGGATGGATGTGATTAATCCACCAGTCTGGATCTGTCAGACATTCGGCAGTTTCATAACCCAGTAAGGCCCGGATATTTTCACTGACAAAGGTAATGGGAAAAGACCCTCTGGAAGAGGCAGGTTCGATCTGCAGGCTATAAATTACCGTTGGGCTGTAGTTAAGGAGGTAGTTAAGTCGGGTGTTGGCTTTCTTTAAAGCTTCCTCCACCTGTTTACGTTGGGTAATATCATTCACCAGGACAAGTCTGGCCGGTCTTCCAGCAAACATTAAAGAGCGTGAAATAGTTTCCACCTCGATGATGGTTCCATCTTTCTTTCGATGTCTCCACAAAGCGATCTGATTATCTCCTAAGCTTTTTAAACGTTCAAGAAGAAGGGGAATATCTTCCAGCGGACGGAGATCTTGGAGGGTCATAGATCGAAATTCTTCCTGGGAATATCCATAATGACGGATCGCGGCTTCATTGACCGCAAGAAAAGAAAGGGTTTCTATATCATAAACCCACATGGGATTGGGATTGCTTTCAAATAAGAGTCGATATCGTTCTTCTGAATCTCGCAAGGCTTCTTCTGCTCGCTTGCGTTCTGTAATGTCGCAGGTTACCTTGGAAAAACCCCGCAGACAACCCCTCTCATCTCGTAGCGCTGTAATAACTGTATTGGCCAGGAATTTGGATCCATCCTTGCGTACCAGCCAGCCTTCCTCTTCGTATCGACCTTTGTCTGTCGCTACCTGGAGGGCATACACCGGTTTACCCTTCCGAACTTCTTCGGAGGGATAAAGGCAAGAGAAATGCTGGCCGATGATTTCCTCGGTTCGGTATCCCTGGATACGTTCGGCCCCTGGATTCCAGCTCACAATATATCCCTTGGGATCCAGCATAAGAATGGCATAATCCTTCACCCCTTCTACCAATGAACGAAAGCGTTCCTCACTTTCTCGTAAAGCAGCTTCGATCCTTTGCTTCTCATCCCGAAGTCGTTTCTGCTCCAGGGCTTGCTTTACGGCCGGTCCCAATCGGGCCAGTCGATCCTTAAGTATATAGTCGGTTGCCCCTTGTTTGATGATGGATACGGCAAGATCTTCACCGATCATACCTGATACAACAATGAAGGGAATATCTAATCCACGCTCTTGGAGAAGTCGAAGGGCTTGTAGCGCATTAAATTGGGGTAGAAAGTAATCTGCAAGAACAAGGTCCGGTCGCAAGTTTAATTGAACCAGATAATCTACCTCAGTTTCCACGCGCTGCCAGTTGGGCTTATACCCGGCCCGGCTCAGTTCATAGATCATCAACTCAGCATCTGCCGGATGATCCTCGAGTACCACAACTTGAAGTGGAAGGGACATGATAATTTTCTCCTTTTATATGATTTTCTGCCTTTTCTCCTGGAACTTCTTTGGGAATAAAGTGCTTTTAAAGTATGGGGGGATGATTCAGCAGCACCCAGTACAATCCTAAAGTACGTACTGCTTCAACAAACTGTTCGAAATCGACCGGTTTGACAATATAGCTGTTAACTCCTAATTGATAGCTTTCAACGATATCCCGTTCCTCCTGGGAAGATGTGAGGATAACCACAGGAATGGTTCGGGTATTGGGATCGGCCTTGATACGCCGTAGGACTTCCAGACCATCGATTAAGGGAAGTTTCAGATCCAGCAAAATCAGGTTGGGGCCGTTTCTGGGATTACGTTGAGCATATCGGTCGGTGCAAAAGAGAAACTCCAGGGCTTCCGCTCCGTCCCGTATCACATAGATTCGGTTGGTCAGGTTGTTTCTCTTGAAGGCATGAAGTGCCAGCCTCACATCGTTGGGATTGTCTTCTATAAGTAATATTTCTACATAGTTTTCAATCATAAAAAGCTCCTTAACTCCCCTTTCTCCTTGTGGGAGAGGGGCTGGGGGTGAGGACAGAGAATAACCCCAATTAACTTTACAAGGTAATACCAAGTTACCTTTCCTATAGGACCCTTATAAAGTCCTCCGGTAAGGGCAAGTTTGAAACCTGCCTTTCTGCTATGAAACCCAAATTTGATAGGGAGGGTAGGAGTGGTCTCAGGTAATTATCCTGTCAAAGAATTATCCTATTTGGAACATTAAGACAAGGAGATGTGGAGAATCCCCCTGTCACCATGTCTCCTTGTCCCTAAGTCCCTCTGTCCCAGAGAGGAAGTGTAAAGTAGAAGGTGGCCCCTTTATTAACTTCCCCTTCTGCCCAGACTCGCCCTCCATGGCGATGGATGATTCGCCGAACGATGGCCAATCCAACTTCGGTACCTTCGTACTCGTCAGCGGGGTGTAACCGCTGAAACACCCCAAAGAGTTTATCTGCATATTGCATATTAAAACCCACCCCATTATCTCTAACGAAGTAGATCTGTTCACCAGATGGGTCTCCTGGCTGATAACCGATTTCGATTCTGGCCACCTCTTGTCGGCGTGTAAATTTAAGGGCATTGGAAAGCAGGTTAACAAACACCTGTTTAAGCAGGACCGGGTCAGCGTGACAATCAGGCAGGTCTCCGATGCGAATCTCTACATGTCGCCCTTTTTGTTCTTCGTTCAAATCTGTGAGCGCTTGATGTATCAAGGTCGTTGTTGTGACCGGTTGCTTTTTGATCGCTTGACGACTTAAACGCGAGAAAGTCAATAAATCATCTATGAGGTGGCTCATCTGCCTGGCATTATGGCTTATCCACTGTAAGTATTCTTGAATCTCCGGAGAGAGCTGAGGAGCATAATCTTCCAGTAGAATACGGGAGAAGCCGTGGATGGCCCTTAGAGGAGCACGGAGATCATGGGAGACCGAATAGGAAAAAGCTTCAAGTTCTTTAATGGTTGCTTGAAGCTCGGCCGTGCGCGCAAGAACACGTTGCTCGAGTTCTTCATTAAGCCTGCGGATCTGATCTTCCGCCTGCTTACGTGAGGTGATATCTTCAATGACGGCAATAAAATACGCCGGATCTCCTGAGGGTTTCCGTACCAGGGACACGGTCAGATTGATCCAGACCTGGGAACCGTCCCTGCGCAGATAGCGCTTCTCCATGGAGAAAGTAGGAATCTCATTAGCCAAGACCTGTTGGATATATCTGAAATCGGCAGCCAGATCGTCCGGATGGGTAATATCTTGAAAAGTTCTCTCCATCAACTCTTCACGGGTGTACCCTACGATCTCACAGAGTTTTTGATTGACGAGTAGCCATCGACCATCTATGGCTATGTGGGCAATCCCAACGGCGGCCTGCTCAAAGGTAGCCCGGAATCGCTCTTCACTTTCTCGCAGCGCCGTTTCCATCTGTTTACGAACGGTAATATCCATCATGGAGCCAACCATACGTACCGGTTTCCCATGATGATCCGAAATAATATAACCCCGATCGAAGACATAAGCATAAGAACCATCCGCCCGACGATAACGGTACTCATCGGACCAATATCTTTTATTCTCCTGAATAGCTTTCTGGATCCCTGAAATCACCCGCGTCTGATCCTCCTGGTGGATGTGTTCATACCACCAGGTAATATCCGGTTTAACCTCCTCTAAAGGGTAGTAAAAGAGTTCCTTGATTCCTTCGTTCCACCATAGAGTATTGGTTTCTAAGTTCCAGTCCCACACTGCATCATTGGTTGCCCGTGCCACAAGCTGAAAACGTTGTTCACTCTTTCGTAGAGCCTCTTCCGCTTTCTTGACGCGGACCATTGCCTTTACCTGGGCTACCAGCTCTCGATTCTGAATAGGTCGTATAAGATATCCATCTGCTCCCCCATCAAACCCCTGTATTCGATCCTTCGGAGCCGTTTTTACTCCTGAAATTAACGCCACATAAATGTCTGCTAATTCCGGATCTTCCTTAATACGCCTGCATACTTCCATACCATCTATATCGGGAAGTACAACATCTGATAAAACCACATCCGGCTTTTTAGCCTTAGCCAATTGTAAGCCTTCCTGACCTGTCGTTGCCTCTATAACCTCATAGCCCTCTAACCTCAACAAGCAGGCCATGGCCTCTAACATATCGACATTATCATCTACCAAAAGGATTTGAGCACTCTGATCGTTTTTCTCTGTTTTTTGCATAGATCTCTTTCAATCCTGGGGGGATCTCATGTATGTTCTCTTCTGAAACATTTACGGTCCTGTTTGAGGTTTAGAGCACAATCCTTGCCACATTCGGTTAACCCATCTTGCAGGCATCAGATCTGGCCATAACCCCCTAGGTATCCAGTTAAGGATTAGATCCTGGGCTCAAACACTCCCTGTTCCCCCCTGGAGGGGAACACCCCCCGAGTCCCCCCTCAAGGGGGGATTTTTATCTTTCCTCATTTTTCGATTTGGGAGGATGGGGTTTAAAATGGTTAGTAGGTCAACCAGATTATTTTTGACCATACCCATGGAGTTAAGGAAGGGATTTGGTCTTTTGAAAGCAAGCAAGGAAGGAGCAGACAAAGGGAAGGGCGCCTTCTGAACCGAATATTACAAGAAATAGCTGAGGGGAGAAGATAGCCACTTCTATTAACCTGAATTATCTCTCCCCGGCAAGTTGAAGCACTTCTTGCATGGCCTTATGTATTCTTCCATTGCTGGCTAAAATTTCAGTCTGATAAACATCAAAATCTCGTCCCTGAAAATCGGTTACACATCCCCCTGCTTCCCTTACCAGGACAGCCCCGGCTCCCATGTCCCAGGGTTTTAGCCCCCGTTCCCAGAAAGCTTCCAATCTTCCGGCTGCTACATAACAAAGATCGATCGCGGCAGATCCGAGTCGTCGTACACCCTGACAACGAACTGTAAAGTTTTTAAAGTGCTCAAAACTCTTACCCTGATCCTGCCAGATACTGGGAGGAAACCCTGTGACCAGTAAACTTTTCTCGAGCTTTTCAACTTTAGAAACAGTGATTCGTTTATGGTTCAAAAAAGCTCCCTGACCCTTTTCTGCGGTAAATAGCTCTTCATGGACCGGATCATAGACAACTCCTAAGATGAGTTCACCTTCCTTTTCAAGGGCTATCGAGACACAAAAATAGGGCAGGCCATGGATATAGTTGGTCGTTCCGTCTAAAGGGTCAATAAGCCACTTATACTCGGAGGTTGTTTCCGAGTTATTTTCACCCTCTTCCGCGAGGATTTGATGATGGGGATAATGAGCTTTTATCGTTTCTACAATAGACCGTTCCGATAATCGGTCTACGTTGGTAACCAGATCAATTTCCCCTTTATGGTTGATCTCTTCGATTTGACCTAGGTGATCTTTTAAAATTTTGCCTGCTTTCAAGGCCGCTTCGATAGCTATCTGGATCATAGTTTTAAAGATTCTTCTAAATTTTTAAGCTTCTCCATCATCCTGGTTCGGTGGGTTCCTTTCCAGTAAATTTTCTTACAGTGATTACAGATAGAGAACTCCTGCTGGGTTTTAAAAACATATTCAGGCACAAGATGTCGGACCTCCTCCTTATCTACCCGAATTAACCGGGTATTACAGAGAACACATCGGGTGAAAAGATGGCTTCCCACCTCTAGCTTTTTTTCTTCGATTACCTGCTTCAACTGGCTCATCACATTGTCACTTCGGATAAGGAGTTTATCTGGGCTTTTAAATTTTTGAAAAACCTCCTCATCCCGAGTGAGTAAGGTACGTTGTGTGCGCAACGCCTTCTGGATTAAGGTGGTATCCTCGATGAATCGATAATAAAGGGTATCGTATCCTAGAATTCGAAGCCATTTGGCCAGGGTTCCCAGCATGCAATCGGTGATGAATTTCATAACTGCTTTATTTCTGAAAACGAAAGATTCTCTACCCATAGGTAGAAAAGCCCAGCCAGGGTTACCGGCCCTACCATGATCAGGTGCAGAATCAGGGAAATACCCGTTGCCGTACTTTTATCTACGTAAAAGAACATCAACCCTGCTGAGGTGGCTGCGTGAAAAGGGCCTATAAAACCGGGTGAAGAGGGTAGAGCAACTGCAAAGGCAATCAGAACAAGAATAAAAGCCGAAGCAAAAAAAGGAAGATGTAAATCAAAGGCAAGCAAAGTTACCCAAATACTCCCGGCACAGGTAACCCATACACAGAGAGACCAGAATAGAAGAGGCAAAAGGGAGCTTCCTTTTCCCAGGACCTTCAATCCCGAACTGAAAGATTCTAAAACCCCAGCCACCTGCTCTCTGATCCGTTTAGGGAGGGGAAATAAAATTTTGCCGGTGAGGGTTATGGCCGGGGTTGGATACATTTTAAGTAAAAGTAAGAAGATAAAGACCGCTGCAAGCCCCAGTGCGAACAGTATGCCGGTGGTCTTAAGCACGGCCGGGGAGATCCCGGAGATGTTGATAGAAGGATCTGGAGTTCCAGGAGATTTATCCTTGAAATCGATCCAGAAAAGGACTAACCCAAAAAGGGCCAGGATAATCAGGGAATCTAAAACCCTCTCTAACACGATGGTTGCAAAAGAAGCGGTGGCACTGATGTTTTCCTTCTTCCCGACCATATAGGCCTTCACAAACTCTCCGGCTCGAGCAGGAAGTATGTTCGTTGCCATGAATCCTATCACTGTAACCGGGAAAAGATGCGCTGAACGAATTTTTTTAATGGGTTCTAAGAGATACTTCCAGCGTTCCGCGCGCATCCAGAACGAGGAGAAATTGATCAGAGTGGCCAGGGCCAGATAGATATAATTCGCAGACTTTAAAACCTCCAGAAGCTTATGAACTTCAATCCCTTTAAAAACCAGATAAAGACAGATAACACTGATGACTATACCAATCCAGAATTTAAGTTTCATACATCAAATTTCATACATCAAACCAGAATTTTACCCAGGCGTTCCCATCTAACCCGATCTTTCAGATGTACGATATTATACCCGGTCAGTTTCAAATAAAACTTTACCCGCTCCATGAAACCGGCATCCTCATTATTTAATGAGGGGGCTTCTTTATCAGATTTCCAGGACCAGTAAATAAGGAAGGCTTTTCCAACAATGGCTTCTCTCTTAACAAAGGTATTATTCCAAAACCGACTATCCCAACTTCGATCCCGGTTATCGCCCATAACAAAGTAAGAATCTTTTGGAACGGTTACCGGGCCAAAATTATCCCGAACCGAACGATCTTTAGGAAGTATTTCCGAATCTTCATGGATTGCATAAGGTTCCACGAGTTCCTTATCATTGACATAAACTTTTTTATCTTTTACTTCAACGGTATCCCCAGGGGTTCCTATAATCCGTTTAATAAAGTCTCGTTTTGGGTCATCCGGGAACTTAAAAACAATGATGTCTCCGGGGCGGGGGTCTTTAAACTTATAGATAAATTTATTGACCAGGAGATGATCTCCAACCAGGAGGGTCTGCTCCATGGAACTGGAAGGAATTTTAAAGGCTTGAATTAAGAACGACTTGATGACAATGGCCAATATAAAAGCAATAAGAAACGCTTCCGCATATTCCCGTAGGAGGGATTTTTTCTTGTAAAAAATCCTCTGAGGTTCCTGTTCTGAGGTTTGAATCACATTTGGATTATCTTCCTGCTGAGACATACTACATTTTCTCCTTGTTTATGACCGTTCAAAAGACAAAGACTTTTAAGCTTTTATTTCCTTGAAACCTGTCCGATAAAACTTCTTTTAAGCAAAACTTCTGAAGAGCTAATTTACATGAGAAAATGAGATGCGTCAATAATTTTCTATGGTAAGTCCGGATTTGAGAGGGAATGATCTTTATCCTTGACTTAAGATTAAGATATTTCTAAACTGAAGTTATTCCCATATGGGGTCTGGTTTCAAAGATAAAGATAAGGAATATTGAGTAAGCCATGGCTAAAGCCCCGATGTTAGAGGTGAGCGAAAAGCTCAAGGAAATCGAACAGATCAAATCGAATCTTCTGGATGTCATCACCCACGAATTTTCTACTCCGATTTCTGTCCTGAAGGCTTATATAGAAATGTTTATGACCCGGCGTTTTGATAGTTCTCATCCTAGATGTAGAGAAGGACTTCACGCCATGAAAGACGCCGTAATCCGGTTGGAAAGATTGGTTATAAATCTTTTGACTTTGGGTCAGGGAAAAAATAAAAAGCTCGATCTGGATTATGGGCAGGTGGTTGTTCAGGATTTGATTACCCAGGCCCTCTCTCAACTTAGAGAAGGACTTCAAAAAAAAAGCCTTACCACAGTTCTCAGGATACCCCCCAACTTTCCCCCTATCTGGGCAGATCCTTCTAAGCTTTCTGTAGCTTTGATGAACCTTTTAGATAATTCTATTAAATTTAACAAACCTTATGGTTTCATCCGAATCACTTTAACCAGACCCCATGCCCGGTTTATAGGGATCGCCATATCCGATACAGGAAATGGCATTTCTGAAGATAAGCTAGAAGAAATCTTTAACCCTTTTACTCAGGTGGATATGTCTTCTACCCGGGAATATTCGGGAATCGGTCTTGGTCTGCCTGCCGCAAAAGTTATTATTGAAGCCCATGGGGGAAAGATTACGGCCCATTCTAAACGTGGGAAGGGAAGTACTTTCCTGTTGGTTCTTCCCTGTGAAAAACCCTCCCAGGATATAAGTTGGACAAAAAAAGAGTTGACAGGGAGATAAATCCTTACTATAAAATTGCTAAGGCAGGGTAGGCCAACCGGAGAGCAATGAGGCTGATGTTTCCATATAATGAGGGGAAAGCATCGGCGTGAACACTTACAATTTTATAGATTTCGGGAGATCTAATCATGATAAGACGACTTTTAATAACCTTCGTCCTGGTATTGGTATTGGGATTTTTAGCTTTTTATGGGGTATCGTATTTTACAAAAGAAGAGCCTCTGAATGAGATTCCTTTTTCTTCACCCTCGCATCCAGATGCTTCTAAGTCCTCCTCTTCGCTTCCTCCAGAGTCTACTTCTCCTGCTACGCTAGAAGCAAACAAATCCACCGAAGTCGGCAGATCCACGACGGCAGAAAAACCTTCTGAATCTTCTGGTTCCTCAACGAGTGCAACCAGCAGGTCGGTTACTCCACCTCGAAGTACTGAAACGACTTCGAGCGGCGTTTCCGGGATGTCCTCTGAAGGTACAAAAGAAACAACAAAACCCTCTGTAGAGAGAGAAACCCCGAGTACTACAGGGTCCGGTCATGTAGCGGAAAGTTCAAAACATTCTGCTGAATCCACTCCAGGGACTTCCTCCACATCTTCTTTTGCAAAAGCCTCTGAGTCAGGGAAAAAGGAAAAAACTGAATCTGGACGGAAAGAGCGGGCAGAAGAGAGTACCTCATCCGGCCGAAAAGATCGTACCCAGGAAACCACAACCGGTTCCCGTAAAAGATCTGAAACATATGTTTCGGAGGAAGAATCTCCCTCGATTTATCGTAAACGGACCTCCAGTGGAAGTATGACCTCTTCTTCCCGAGAAATGCTTCGTTTAAATGTGGTGGCCATAGGGTATTTTAGAACTGAAGAGGAAGCTAGGTCGGTAGCTCCTTATATTGCTCGAAATGCAGGTCTTTCGGATTATATGGTTACTAAAGCCAGGGATAGGGATTATTATACCATTCAGGTCGGTGCTTATGTGAATAAAGAAGAAGCAGACCGGCTTGTAGAACGTTTAAGTCAACAGAGGTTTCCGGTAAGATTGGAATCTAAGGTGGTTCCGTTAAGTGCTTTAAATAAAAACCGGGTAGATTACCAGAGATACTAGAAGCTCTACTTTTGCATTTTTTGTAGGTTGTTGATGTTGTTTATCCACGGAGGACCGAGGGAGGTATGGGGGTAGGGAGGTAACTTCTCTCATACTTCCATACCCCCTCAGTCCTCTGTGGATAAGGAGTTAAGAACTGCAAAAGGATAGCTTAGAAGTTAAGATGGTTGATTGTCCGTTGTTCGTTGCCCGTTGTCTGTGGTAGGTTGTCGTTTGTTTAAATATTTTGAGAACATAACCGCAAGGTACCTAAGAGGCATAAAGAAAAACTGGAATTTTAGTTCTTCCTGTGTTATGCTTTCTATGCGTGCTTTGCGGTTAAATTTTTTACAAGCTTAAAATTTTTGAGAAGTTTTGAACTTTCAAAAGTTATGTATAAAAATAAAACAGGTATAGACAACCGACAATAGTCAAACGGACGATAAACAGCGGTTATGTTTTTTACAAACTCAACGGGGGAGAGACGGGTTGTTGTTACGGGTATCGGTGTCATAAGCCCTAATGGGATTGGAAAAGAGAAATTTTGGCAGGCTATCCGAGATGGCGTTAGTGGGGTTAAAAATATTTCCTTATTTGATGCTTCAGATCTTCCCTGTCAGATTGCTGGAGAGGTCCCAGATTTTGATTTTGACCCTCCTGTAGGGAAAAGTCGAAAAAACTTTCTGCACCGACTTGCTCGAATGGCTCTGGCCGCTGCCGATGAAGCCCAGAGAGATGCCAAACTGAATCTGGAAAGTTTGTCAGATGAAGAAAGACATGGGGTGGGAGTTATTGTTGGAACCGGCGCGGGGGGTATCTGTTATGGTGAGGATCAGTATCGAATTTTTTTTCAGGAAGGCCGAAAAAAGGTCAGCCCTTATGCTATTTCAGCCTCTTTAGCAGGGATGCTCTCCAGTGAGATTTCCATTGCATTTGGACTGAGAGGTCCCAGCCATGTTCTTTCCAATGGTTGTACCAGCTCTACCGATGCCATCGGATATGCCTTTGACCAGATTCGCCATGGTCGGTCTACCCTATTACTTTCAGGAGGTGCAGAAGCCTGTATTACCCCCGGCATGATGGCCGGATTTTGCAGAATGGGGGCTGTACCCACAAAATGGAACCTGGAGCCAACCCGGGGATCCCGTCCCTTTAACAAAGATCGGGATGGATTTGTTTTAGCAGAGGGGGCCTGGATTTTAGTGCTGGAAGAACTCCAACACGCTTTTGAACGGGGGGCCTTTATTTATGGCGAAATTGTGGGCTATGGCTCTACCTGTGATGCCTATCATCGACTTCAGATCATGCCTTCAGGGGAAGAATCTTCCAGAGCTATAGAGCTGGCTTTAAAAGATGGAGGTGTGGCAAAGGAAGAAGTCGATTATATCAGTCTTCATGGGACGGCAACCGAATTAAATGATCGAATTGAAACGAAAGCCATTAAGTTATGTTTCGGTCCCCGTGCCTATACGATTCCTACCAGCGCCCTGAAATCCATGATCGGCCATCCTCAAGGGGCTTCAGGTGCGGCCGGGGTCGTGGCAACGCTGTTGAGTATGGTGAATCATTTTATTCACCCTACCATAAATTATGAAAACCCCGATTCGGAATGTGATCTGGACTATGTTCCCAACGTTGGAAGAAAAGCCGAGATTCGAACTTCGGTTTGTAACTGTATCGGATTCGGATCGAAAAATTCTGCCCTGGTGTTAAGGAAGTTCGAGGGGTTGTAAGGCTGTGGATTTTATTTATAGTTATAGCCCAATTTTTGCTTTAATGGTAGCCGCACAATGGATGGCCTGGATAAACCGAATCGTATGGGTTGGGGATCTCATAACGACGGAGTACGTCTCGGCTCCTTCCTTGAGACGGCGAACTCCTTTAAGCATATCCCCATCGGTTACACCGGTAGCTGCAAACATTACCTCTTCTCCCCGGACCATATCTTCAAGGGTAAAGATCTTATCGGTATCTTCAATTCCGGCTTCCCGGGCGCGTTCCTTATCCAGATCGTTTCGAAAAACTAGACGACCTTGCATATCCCCTCCCAAACATTTAAGAGCGGCAGCGGCTAAAACGCCTTCGGGAGCGCCACCGATTCCCATCAGAATGTCGATACCGGAGCCTTCCATGGCGGTTGCAATAGCCCCCGAGACATCTCCATCGGGAATTAACCGGATTCTGGCTCCATTGCTTCGAATTTCCCTGATTAAAGCTTCATGACGGGGTCTATCGAGGATCACCACCGTCAGGTCTTCTAGAGGGCAATCCAGGGCCTGTGCCACGGCTTTCAAATTTTGGGTCGGGGAAGCCTCGATATTGATAACTCCTTTAGCCCGAGGGCCTACGGCAATTTTTTCCATATAAATATCGGGAACAGATAGAATACATCCTTTACCGGCTGCTGCGATAATTGATAAGGCATTGTAGCCTCCAAGTGCCGTGATAGTCGTCCCCTCTAAGGCATCCAGGGCAATATCGGTCTCCGGGGGATGACCGGTGCCGACTTTTTCACCTGTATAAAGCATGGGCACCTCGTCCTGTTCCCCCTCTCCGATAACCACGGTACCGTTAATTTCCACAAAATTAAAGGCCCGTCTCATGGCCTCTATAGCCGCTTGATCGGCAGCTTTTTCATTCCCTCTGCCCATCCATCTGGAGCTGGCTAATGCAGCGGCTTCGGTGACCCGAACAAATTCTAAAGCTAAATTACGTTCCATATCCCCACACCCCCACACACTCCTATTCTCTTCCTATTTGGCCAGTAACCTCATGATGTCATTGTGGAATACCAGAATCATCAAAGGAATTAAAATGGCGAGGCCTATTTTTTGAGCGAGTTCTCGCTTTTTAAGACTGAGAGGTCGGCCCAGGATCAGTTCGATCACCAGGAAGAGAATATGGCCTCCATCTAATACAGGTATTGGGAGTAAATTAAGGATTCCCAGGTTAAGACTTAACACGCCCATCAAACCCAGGAGTTCTGACATTCCTGCTTTAGCGGCCTGGCCTGACATCTGGGCGATCATAATAGGGCCTCCGATGGCACCTGTAGAAGCTTCTCGTTTAATTAATCGGCCCAGGAGCTCAAAGGTCATAACCGTAATTTCCCAGGTCCTTGCAAGGCCTTTTTTGAGTGATTCCATAGGACCATACTTTTTAAAGACCGTTTGAGGTTTTGCCGTGATTCCCAGATACCCCTTTCCATCCTGGACCTGAGGGATCATCTTCTTTTTAATCTCTTGACCGTTTCTTAAAATCGTAATCTCCAGTTCCTTACCCGGACTATTATGGACGATTTCTGCCATGGCCAGCCAATGATAAATGGGTGTACCATTTATTGCGACAATTCGATCTCCCTCCTGAAGCCCCTCTTTATCTGCCGGGAAACCCTTTTGGATTCCTCCTACAACAGGTTCCATGGGAGGTTGTAGACCGATATAACCGGCTCCCAGTTTTTTTATAGATTCCGGGGTTGCATGAAGGACCACCACTTTTCCGTCTCGTTCCACTTCCACCTGGGAGGAAATATCTGCAGAAGTCAAAAAGTAGCTATAGGCATCTTCCCAGGTAGAGATCTCTTTTCCGTTAACCCGTAGAATCCGATCACCTACCTGGAAGCCACTCTTCTCGGCCGGGGAATCTTTATCCACCCAACCTACGACCGGGGGATCATCCAAATACTTAGGAACTTGAACCCCGATGAAAAAAACCAGGGAAAGAAGAAAGATTGCCGTCAGGATGTTCATGAGAGCTCCGGCAGCAAAAACTAAGAGACGTTGAGGGGCCGACTTGGAACTTAACTCCCAGGGGGCTCCGGTGGCTTCATCGGGATTTTCTCCGGGTAATTTAACGTATCCCCCCAAGGGAAATGCAGAAACCCGATAATCGGTCTCTCCCAGTTTAAACCCAAACAGGCGAGGCCCAAATCCTACAGAGAAAACTTCTACTCTAACTCCTGCTTTCTTGGCCGCTATAAAATGTCCAAATTCGTGAACAAGGACTAAAACTCCTAATACAAAGGCAAAGGATAAAATATAGGTTAACAAAGGTAATTCCTCTTTTAAAGGATAAAGGAGGAAGGATAAAGGGGATATTAAGGTAATTTATCCTTCTTCCTTCCTCCTTCATCTTTCCTGATTAATCACTTTCTCGGCTTCCCGTCTGGCCCATTGATCTATTTCTAAAACCTCTTCAATAGCCGACACTTTACGTGGGGAGTGTTCTTCCATGACTCTTCCAATCGTCGCCTGGATATCCACAAATCGAATTTTCTTTTTTAAGAAAAACTCAACGGCGACTTCATTAGAAGCATTTACCACAATGGGTAGAGAACCTCCTTCCTCCCCCGCCTGATAAGCATACCGGAGACAGGGAAACCGATCAAAATCCGGTTCTTGAAAGCTCAGGTTTCCAAGCTTGGTCAATTCTAACGATGGGAGATTCAAAGGCAGGCGTTCCGGGTATGCCAGGGCATAAGATATGGGTATTTTCATATCCGGGATGCCTAATTGGGCGATGACGGATCCATCGATATATTCCACCATCGAATGAACAATACTCTGGGGATGGATGACAATTTTGATCCTGGATAAGGGGATATTAAATAACCATCTGGCTTCTATAACCTCCAATCCCTTGTTCATCAGCGTTGCAGAATCGATGGTTATCTTCTGACCCATATTCCAGGTTGGATGTTGTAAAGCTTCTTCCAGGGTTACGTTCTGCAACTCAGAAAGTGAGTGATTTTTGAACGGGCCTCCTGAGGCTGTCAGAATCAAGCACTTCACCGTTGAGGGGTCATGCCCCTGCATGGCCTGTAAAATAGCGCTATGTTCGCTATCTACCGGTACAATTCGTACATCCTTTCGCCTGGCCTCATGGGTAATAATCTCTCCGGCCGTGACTAAAGTCTCTTTATTGGCCAGGGCAATATCTTTTCCATGGGAGATGGCTGCAAAGGTAGGAATCAAGCCTGCAGCCCCTACCATAGCCGACACTACCAGATCAACTTCAGGAATCGTCGCCACCCGGACTGCCCCCGCTTCTCCGGATAAAATTTCTACGTCATATCCCCGGCATCTTTCCTTCAACTGGCGGGCCAGTGCCGGATCAGATAGGGAAGCAATTCGAGGTTTAAACTTTTTAATTTGTTTTTCTAAAAGATCGATATTTTTGTGGGCTGCCAGGCCCCAGACTTGAAAATTTTCCGGGAAATTTTCTACGATTTCCAACGTATTCCTACCTACAGAGCCTGTTGATCCAAGAATAGATATATTTTTTTTCATGAGGCTCCTCCAAACCCTACCACATAATAATATAAAACCGGCGTACTGAATAAAAGACCATCCACACGATCTAAGATCCCTCCGTGGCCTGGTATGATATTCCCCGAGTCTTTGAGGCCTGCATCTCGCTTGAATATAGATTTCCCTAAATCTCCAAGCTGTCCCATTACGGCCAATAGCCCCCCTACCACGAGGGCTTGTTTATAATCCCAAGAAGGCAGTAACCAATTCTTGGCTATTAAGGAGGCTATCATACTGATCCCTAATCCTCCAATGGCCCCCTCTACCGTTTTTTTTGGGCTTATCACCGGGGCCAGTTTATGCTTTCCTATATAAGATCCGATATAAAAAGCAGCGGTATCCCCGGCCCAGATGATCAGGAGTAAGTAAAATATAAGCCATTGCCCACCTTCTAATCCTCGTAACAGCACCAGATGACTCAGTAACCAGCTTATATAAGTAATTCCGAATACGGTTGTAGATACAGATATAATAGAAGTGGATAGGGGGTATGGTGAAAATAAGGCATACACAACTACCACCATAGAGGCAAAAGCCCATGTAAAACTAATCAGCGTGATATTTTGGAACAGAAAGGAACAGGAAACCACCCAACTCAGTATCATTCCCGGGATCTTATAACAGGTTAACTGCCTTACTTCGACCATACGATAAAATTCATAAGTTCCCAGAACGATAGCCAGACTTACTACCAGCCAAAAACTTGTGATTCCTCCATACCGAATCAACAGAATCAGTAGGGGTACTAAAACAATGCTAGATAAAACACGTTTCCGGTGCAATCACGAGTTCCTTTTCTTGAGCAAAGTCGGGGAAAATCCTTATACCTCAAATAAAGAGATGCAATTTTATTTCCAGCTAAATTATAGGACTGTTCCCTTTCTTTGTCAAGAAAAACAGGGTCAAAACAGCACCAACAAATGAATTTTCAACAATCCAGCTTATTTTTTTATTTCAACAGATGTGAAAAATATTTTTAAAATGGTCGGTAACGCTTAAAGTTTTATCCCCTTCCTGTTTATTCGTTCCCCTTACCGTTGGTGAGAGGGGATGATTCGGGATTGGAGGCCTTGGAGCAGATCCGCTAATTTCCCCTTCAGCAATGTTTCAACTTCTTAACCAGTTCAACTCCCAACAAAGTCAATCGCTCTTCCAGGAGAGGGTCTGTAATCCGTCCCTCTTCATCGAAAAACTTCCAGGCCTGGACCACCGGGATCATCAGAGGAACAACCCAGGCTCGGAGAGCCTGACAGATATGGTTAAGTGCATTGATAGCATTAACACCGGCCAGACTCCCACCAGAGGTCGTAATAAGACCGACCACTTTATCGGTAAGATAAGGCGGCTGATCCTTGGCCAGAAATTCTAAAAAATCCAGGGCATTTTTCATGGCCCCACTAACGGTCCCGTGATAGGCCGGAGAAGCCCAGATCATCCCATCGGCCTCTCGAACCTTGTTCAAGAATCGGGAGACATTTTCCGGGTACTCCTCCAGCTTTATCTCCGGATTGTAAAAAGGCAGGGAGAGTTCCCGGAGATCCAGCAATTCTACTTCGGCGCCTACTTGTTTGGCACCTTGCAGCGAGATATTCAGAACCGCCAAAGTTAATGATTTTTTCCCTAAACTTCCACCTAATCCAACAACTTTGATCTTTTCACCACGCCCGCTCATGTTGTCATCTCCTTAATGATCCTCAACGCCGGTAACGGATTCCGGATCAATAATGAGTCGACCTACCGATTTACCTGTAACAACCGCATGGGCTTTCTCTTTCTGAGATAGCTTTGCGATCTGATCGGTAATTTCCTTAGAAGTTTGTAGGGTAATAACTTTACCATCCTGAGTTCTTAGTACATGAAGATGATCTCCTCCCGGACAAGATCCCGGCTCCATGGTTAGCTCATTATTGGCAGTAGGCAGCAGACAATAAATAAATCCTTCCACAACTACGTTCTTTTTATATCCCTCGACCCGAACATTCTCTAATCCTGCTGCGGCTAAAATAAATTGCGCATTACTCAAATCTTCCTGTTTAACCGGAAAACCTGCCTTCCGGAAATCCGGCTCGGATTCGGGATTGGTCAGCTTCCATATCGCCACCTGCACGGCTTCCGTGGATCGTTTTTCCGCCGGAAGTTGTGGTAGCGTCTCCAGAAGCTTTTGAATGGAAGGATGCACCGGACCATCCAGAGTAAAGGGATCACTGAAAGTAGGAGGATCTTGACCGAAATCCAGTGAGTAGGCCTCTAAGATATATTCTTTCGGTTCTGAATCCTCTAAAATAATCTGAGAAGTCGGGATGATCTCTTTAAGCCCTTTGGGAATGCCTACAACGCGGTTTACCACCATATCGGTTACACCCCGAACTTCGGTTTGTAGTACCATCCCTCGTGGGATGATTAACTCTAAAGGTCGCTGCGAAACATTTTGAACCCGGAGCATGATACTTTCACCAGCCTGTCTCCCCACCTGAGGTGCTTCATTAATCCCCGTAAGTTGCGCCTTTACCCATTTCTTTGCAATGGCTTCGGAAAGGGGAACTGCTTCTATCTTCGATTTTGCCCAAATCAATCCGGGATTTGGGATGGTTAAGATCAAAATGATCAGTGTGGAAATGATCCACCTAAAAAAGATATACAACGTTGATTTACCTCCTTTTTGAAAAATCCAGTCTTTTAACAAACGCCCTTCCTCCTTACAGTATACTCCCTCTGAAGATTAGGTCAATGAAAAAACAACCGACCCCCTTAGGCCGATACCTTTGGGTAGAGTTACCTTTCTCAGAAAATAAAAAGCCCAACCGGCTTATCGGTTGGGCTTTTTATGAGAGAAATTAATGGAGGCGGCGGGAATCGAACCCGCGTCCGAGATTATTCGGCGATCAGCCTCTACATGCTTAGCCGATGTTTTTTTTCTCACATCCTCCGGGTCCCATCGGCAGGACTTGGAAGATGCCAGTTCGGATGCGTTTTCGCTTACCTTCCTCCGAACCGAGAAGATAAGCCAGCCTGCTTTATTACGCCCGCTTCACTCCTGCAGGCCTGGGTGAAGGAGCGTTAGCTGCACTAGGCAGCTAAAGCGTATTCCTGCGTAGAATAAGTGTCAGCAGTTGTTTTTTTCCTGCTTGTTTTACGAGATAACAGGACCTCGACATGCCGCTGATGCCTCAACTAACCCCGTCGAAACCTGTCGCCCCCCTATGTTTTAAAGTAAGGCTCTGGATTGGGATTGTCAAGGGTGAATAAAAGTCCTATAATTAATTTAAAGTTTATGGTGAATTCGTTGGATAAAAACAAAAAATATCTCGTCGTTATAGCCGATGATTTTGGTTTGACAAAAGGAGTCAACTCCGGAATTGTAGAGGGATTTCAAAGAGGTCTTATCACCGGGGCCAGCCTGATGGTTTCCGGAGATGCCTTTGAAGATGCCGTTCAAAAAGCTAAAGAAAATCCCGAACTGGCCGTAGGAATTCATTTGACCTTAGCCGCTGGAAAATCTCTCCTACCCCCCCGGCAAATACCAACTTTGGTAGATGAAGAAGGAAATTTTTATCCAGGCTACATTTCCTTTTTTTATTATCTGAGCCTGGGAAAAATTCGACGAAGGGATATCCAACAAGAACTCCAGGCCCAGATCGAGAAATTCTTGGATACGGGACTTAAAATCTCACACCTTGATGCCCATCTCCATATCCATTTACATCCGAGTTTGATTTCCCTGGTCCTCCATCTTGCACAAAAATATCGGGTTTCCTATATCCGATGTTCGGAAGAGATGCGGGTTAAAGAGAAAAGATGGGTTCTCTCCCCATGGATAAAAACCGAGGCCCTACGCCTGGCTGCCGGAATGGCCCGAAAAAAAATCCTCAAGGCCGGTTTAAAAACCTCTACCTATTTCTACGGCATATACCATAGTGGCTGTTTTACAGAAGAAACCTGGCTGACCTTTTTACCTCAAGTTAAGGAAGGAATAACCGAAGTGATGTGTCATCCCGGTTATGAAGATGAAGAACTCTATCAACAGGTTGTCGATCCAACTTATCGGAGAAAAGATGAATTAAAAAGCTTGACAAGTCCAAAGGTTAAAGAGATGATAGCCCGGTTGAATATCGAACTGACCAACTATTTGAAATTAGAGCAAATTCGATGAAATATCGCTATTATCTGAAGGCCTTTCGATTAGATCATTGGTTTAAAAATCTTTTTACACTCACAGGTAGCCTGGCTGCACTTTCTTACTTCAATCGGGAACTTCCCTGGGATCTTCTCTCTAAAATCCTGACAGGATTGTTGTTGGCCTGTTTGGTTTCCTCGGTCAACTACGCTATCAATGAAATCCTCGATGCTTCTTACGATCTTCAACATCCGGTGAAGCGATTCCGACCTATTCCCAGTGGTCTGGTGGACATTCAGACACTGGTCATTCTTACCCTGGGACTCCTTCTGGTTTCCTTATCGCTGGCCTTCTATTTTTTTAATCCTTACTTTCAATTCTCCTTAATAGGCCTCTTTCTGGCCGGAATGATTTATAACCTGAGACCCCTTCGCGCCAAAGAGATTCCCTATATCGATGTCCTCTCTGAGTCCATCAATAATCCGATCCGGCTTTTAATTGGCTGGTTTTCTGTGACTTCTGAACGCATACTCCCCCCTTTTTCTCTCATTCTGTGGTTATGGGTCTTCGGAGCATTTTTGATGACGGCTAAGCGGTTAGCGGAGCTCCTTTTCCTGGGATCCCAGGCCGTCTTTTATCGACGGGCTTATAAATATTATTCCAAAGGATCTCTGCTGGGTGTTATGATATTCTATGCGGGTCTGACCATGCTGGGATATGTCTACCTGGCCCTCCAATTCCAGAGAGCACTCTTCTTCACCCTCCCCTTTTTTTTGATTTTTATCCTTTGGTTCTTTATCCTGACTTTAAAAAGTAGTCCCCTGGTCAAGGAACCCGAGAGAATTTTTACAGAACCTCTTTTTTGTATTTATTCTTTAGTCCTTTTCTTGATTATGATTTTCCTCTGCTTTCGGTAAGCTAAGATAACTTGCATTTCATAAAGTAATCCGTCATGGCGAGGAATGAAGGAACCGGGTGATCCATGGGACAGGAAATTATCTCCCTCGCACTGACACCAGACCTGTTTAACTACAAATCAGGACCCGATCATGCTGACTCGAGCCTTTAAATTTCTCGTTGAAATCCTCTGGATAGTTTGTTTCATTTTATTGGAACTGTCCTGGTTTCGTAAAGGTGGTTCTCTTCGGGTTCGCTCGTTTTCTTTTCAGATTCCCGAAGTGGAAAAGCTACTGGTGATTCTCATAGGCCTGGGGTTAGTCTGGTTATCGGTTGCAAACCCCTGGAAGAAAAGCTCTTTTTGGTTTAATTTTAAAAGCTCCATAAGCCATGTAGTCCTCATCCTGCTCTTCACCCTATCGGTCCCTATAGTTTTTCTTGTTAAAGAAAAAAACTCTCTGACCCATGGACTGATGGGAAGCTATTACTCAAGGGAAAGCATGCAGGAAGAGCCGTTATTTAAACGGATAGATCCGGATATCAATTTTCCCAACCATGCCCTGGACGAGTTTTCCAGGGAAAATTATTTTATCACCTGGACCGGATATATCCGAATTCCTCGAACAGATGAGTATACCTTCACGCTACGCTCCGATGATGGTTCCGCCCTGTTCATTGATGACCAACTCATCATCGATAACAGTGGCTATCATAATGCCAGAGCAAAATCCGGAGTTCTTCGGTTAGAGGAAGGATTTCACGCCCTCAAAGTTTCTTATTTTCAATATGACAAGGCCCATCTTCTTCATCTTTATTGGGCAGGTCCCAGACCTTTTCATTGGATGAAAATCATACCAAGCCGATATTTCTACCCTGAAAAACCTGATTTAAAAGCCTATCAACGGGAACAGGGAACGGAAAATATGATTCTGGCTATTAAAATCCTTTGGTTAGGGGTAGGCCTGTATTATACCCGGGCTTTTCTAAAAAGTAGAGAACTTCGGGAGGCCTATTTGACTCCTTTTCTATTTATCCTGATCTTCGTGTTGGCCCTGGTCGTTCGACTGTACCTGCTGGAATACCCTTTGGGAACCCTCGACTCCGATGAGGCCATTGAAGGACTTATGGCCAAACATATTCTGACCCGGGGAGAACGACCTATTCTCTACTATGAACTTCCTTACATGGGAAGCCTGAAAGCCCATTTGGCCGCTGCTGTTTTCTATTTTTCCGGTGTCTCGGTGATAGGGCTTAAACTCATATCGGTTCTCTTTTTCCTTGTCTTTCTCCTGCTTATGTTCCTTTTTACCCGCAAGATTGCAGATACCAAAACTGCTCTCTTGACCGCCCTTCTCCTGGCCGTTTCACCGGGATTCCTGGCCTTGAGAAGTATTTACGCAGGAGCTGCCTACATGGAGCTTCTGGCTTTCGGAACGGCCCTGTTAGTCATTCTTGCCAAGCTCTTATATTCAAAAGACGTCTGGACATCTTATCCTTTAAGATGGTACGGCCTGGCCGGTTTTTTAGCCGGAGTCGGATTTTGGACGAATCCTCAGATCATCTCCTATGTCCTGACTTTTATCTTCTTTTGGTTCCTCAAAGACAGATTGTTTGTTTTGAGAAAATCGTTCGCCGTATTTCTCCTCTTTGCCCTGGTGGGGGTTTTTCCACTCCTGTTATGGAACGTACAAAATCAATGGGAGACCTATACTTTCTTAACTGATGGGGAAAAAAGTTCCTGGGAATCCCAATGGCTTCAATTTCCCACCCATTTTCATGACTTTCTTACCCAGGCCTTGCCGATCCTGGTAGGGACCCATACTCAATATGCCATGACCAATATCGCAGGCGATTTTGCTTACCTGGTCATCGGAGTTTATGTTTTATCTTTAGGATATGCTCTGTGGCGGTGGGATCGTTCCCTTTCTTTTTCACCGGTCTTCAAATCTCCTGAAAACAGATCAGATCCGATAACTCCTTCAGCCGGGAAGAATCCAGAGCGATTAGAGATTCCCCTGGTTTTAACCCTCGTGACAATAGGGCTGTTCTGCAGTAGCAATTTTGGAACCCTTTCCCGAGTCCCCCGATATCTTCTACCCCTTTACTCAACACTTCCCATCTTTCTGGCTTTGTTCCTCTTGCGGATCAAGCGGGTATCTTTGGTTTTGTTCGTTTTCTTGATCGCCGTGGTCTTGGGGGTTAACCTTCTTGGAATTTTCCATATTCATAAGAACTCTGCCGTGGACGGACGAGGGTTACAAACCTTCCTCTCGATCTTGAAGGATCGACATATCCGATATATTGATACCGATTATTGGATTGCCTATACTCTCACCTTTGCCAGCAATGAAGAGGTGATCTGCTCTCCGAACCTGGGTCCGTTTACAGAAGATAAATACCCAACCTATACCCAACAGGTCCTTAATGCCAGGGATCGGGCCTATGTGGCTAAAATTGGGCTTATCAAGGACAAAGAATTAGAAAAAACCCTTTTAGCCAAACCTTCTCATCCCAGATATCATAACATCAAATATTTTTACAGCCTGTATTATCCCATTGTCGATCAGTCTTCGGGTTTGAGGGATTCTCAAGATCGGGAAGAATCTCCTTAACCAGCCCTTTTTGATAGACAGGACTTTGGGATCCTTTTTAATAAAAGGTATGGAAAACAAGGACTAAGGTTGAAGATTTAAAAATCAGAACTTATCTTATGGAAGGATTAGGTAAGAAGTAGAGGAAGCTCCATCAACCCATATTCTTCGAGAGGAATACCATGCGACGATATTTCTTATATAGTATAGTTATTGTAGGGATCAGTTTATGGGGGTTTTTACAGACCCGAGCAGCTACCCAGGAGTCTTCATTGAATGTAGCCTTGATAGCCCACTCGGGGTATCAACCTAAGGATTATGAGCGGCTCTCTCAGCTTTTCTCCGAGATTTCGGACATTTCAGTTAGTATCAATTATATCCCCTATGAAAAGCAACTCGAAGAAATCAACAAAAGTACTTCACAACCCCAGCCCACCTATGATGTGATCGCCGTCGATGCCACCTGGATACCGGAGCTTATCAGTAGGGGAGCGATTCTACCCCTTCAGGAGTTCATAAAGGGGTTTAAAAGTGATCTGGTTCCTTCTACCCTTACGGCCTTTACCTTTAATGAGAAGCTGTGGGCCATGCCGCATCTCAGTAACTTTCAACTCTTATTTTATAACAAAGCCATGCTGGCAGAAGCGGGATTTGATAAGCCTCCTGACACGTTGGAAGAAATGGCGAACCAGATGAGGGTTCTGAAGACGCGGGGTACTGTGGAATATCCCTGGCACGATGCCTGGGGAGTTAACAAGGGGTTGATAGATGAGTATATCTGGTTGGTTGGAGCTTTTGGAGATACTCTTTTTAGCCCTTCAGGAGAGCCTGTTTTTCATAGAGGAGGTGGACTGGAAGCCCTCAAGTTTATGATTCAGGCGGTAGAGAATAAATGGATAAACCCCACTTCGTTGACTTCTGGAGTTCTGGAGACCAAAGATGAATTTATTACCGGAAATTGTGCTTTTAATACCAACTGGGTTTTTCAGGCTGCCATCATCAAAGATAGCAGTCTTTCTAAGGTGAGTAATGTGGCAGAGGTTGGATTGTTACCCGTCTCCAGGAGGGTTCAGCAGAAAAAACAGTACGAGTTTAACTCGGTTTCGGTGGGCGCATTTCAAGGATTGGCCATTGCTGCAAATACTTCAGATCCCAAGCGAGCCTGGAAATATATTCGATTCTTGACGAGTCCTCTGGTCCAGAAAGGGTTTCCACAGGAGACACCCATCTGGATCTCTTTGTTAACGGATACAAAGGCCCAGCAATTAGATCCTTTACTGGATCTTAAACGGAGGGAACTTTTAAGTACCGTTCCTCCTCCTCGGGTTATGAATTATCGTACAGCTTCTTCGATTATTGAAAAGTATGTGATGTCCGCCTTGAAAAAAGAGATAGACCCGGAGACGGCTTTAAATCGAGCTGTGGAAGAGATCAAGGCTGCCGGAATTACGACGGTAACCCTTCCCACCTCATCGAAAAATAACTAAACGAGTAGAACATTCCTCTGGAGCTTAGGGGATAATGTTTTTACCTTAACGGGCGGACGGGGGGGCACCCCTACTTTGGTAAATTTCCTCTTGACAAGGAGGAGAGACATTCATTAGCATAAATGAGCTTTTTGTAGAATGGATCCTCTGAGGTTTTTAATGAGGTTTTTAAACTGACAGGTCCTTAGTTCCTCTGAGATCCATCAGCATAAGAGGTATGATTATTCGAATCGATGAAATTCAAGCATCACCTTCGGACTTCGAACTGGAACTGCACCCCTGGGAGTTTGATTCACAAAACGATGGATTTGTCCTCCACTCTTCCACTCAAGCTAAGATTCGGGTGAGCAGGGTTGGGTTGGACATCGAGGTGTATGGTTACATACCGGCAGAACTTCAGTTGGAATGTTGCCGATGTTTGGAGTCCAAAATATTCCCTGTTCAAAAGTATTTTCATGCCATATATCGAGATGCGAAGTGGATGGAAACCCGGGAGGAGGTCGAGTTAGAAGCCGAGGATCTACTGGTGAGTTATTATTCCGAAGATACCTTAAATCTTACCGAGATCATTCGAGAGCAACTCATTCTGGCCATTCCCATCCAGGTTTTTTGTAAAGCCGATTGTGCAGGTCTTTGCCCCCAGTGTGGGCAGAATTTAAATTTTCGGAGGTGCTCTTGCCGGGAAGATAACATAGATCCAAGATTAGCGGTCCTGGCCAAATTGTTAGAGAATTAAGCAGTGGACCGTAGGTAGTAGGCCGCCGGCGGAGGAAGATCTATGTACGGCCCCCTGCCCACCGTCCCCTGCTTAGGACTTTAAAAATGGGAGTTCCCAAGAGAAGATCGTCAAAATCACGTAAGAATAAAAGAAAATCCCATCACCATTTAAAAGCTCCGACTTTATCTGCTTGTTCAGAATGTGGAGAACCTAAATTACCGCATCGGGCCTGTCCCCATTGCGGCTCTTACCGAGGTAAAACCGTTATCCAGCCCAAGGAAGAGGAGTAAAACCGGGGATCTGGAATCGAGGATCGGAAATCTTAAATTCCTTGATCCGGAATCCTTAGCCTGACGAGAATGAAAATTGCTGTTGATGCCATGGGAGGGGATCACGCACCCCATGCTATTGTAGAGGGTGCGGTGCAGGCGGCTCGTGAATATGGAATGAGTTTGGTCCTGGTAGGCATTGAGGAGGTGGTTCGACGGGAGTTGGAAAAGTATGATACCCGGGGTTTGGATATAGAAGTGCGACATGCCTCTCAAGTGGTGGATATGCACGATTTACCAGCCGTAGCTCTCAGGCGAAAACCGGATTCTTCAATCCGGGTAGCTGTGAACCTGATCCGGGATGGGATTGTAGATGCCGTCGTAAGTGCCGGAAATACCGGGGCCTCCATGGCTATTGCAAAGGTCGTTTGTGGTACCTTAGAAGGCGTGGAAAGACCTGCTATTGCCGCCGTTATCCCTAATCTTAACCGTGCTACAATCCTTCTAGATGTGGGGGCCAACGTGGATTCTAAACCTCGACACATCCTTCAGTTTGCAGTGATGGGACACGTCTACGCGAAAGATATCATCAACGTGGAAAAACCCCGAATCGGCCTTCTGAGTATCGGTGAAGAATCTTCTAAGGGAAATGAACTAACCAAGGAAGTCTTTGAAGCTCTTCGGCGAACAGAGCTTAACTTTATCGGAAATGTGGAAGGACGGGACATTTTTAATGGTAAAGTAGATGTGGTGGTCTGTGATGGATTTGTGGGTAATATCGTTTTAAAAGTAACCGAAAGTTTTGCAGAAACCATGGGTGTTGTCTTAAAAGAAGAATTTTCCAAGAGCCTGAGAACTAAACTGGGCTACCTGCTCATTAAACCGGAGATCCTCCGTCTGAAAAGAAAAATGGATTACGCCGAATACGGAGGAGCCCCTTTACTCGGGATCAATGGGGTTTTGATTAAGGCCCATGGAAGTTCAAAGGCCAAGGCCATTAAAAATGCCATCCGGGTGGCTGGGGAATCTATCCACCAGCAGATCAAAGCCCACATTACGGAAACGATTACAAAATATCAGTTTAATTATCCGGAACCGATCCGGAGAAGAATTAAGGTTAAAAAATCCTTTAAAGATTCCCATCGTCCCGATGAAAGTGATGAAAAACGGGAGATGAAAGAAGAATGGCATAAGCTTGTAAACGAAAAAAATCCTGAAGAAAAAGAAAAAAAGGAGAATAAGCCCTCATGATTTATCCTAAGATTATCGGTACCGGTTCCTATGTACCGGAAAAAGTTATCACCAACTTTGACTTAGAAAAGTTAGTAGATACCAGTGATGAATGGATAACCACGCGAACCGGAATCAAGGAAAGGCGTGTGGTTAAAGAAGATGTTCCCCTTTCTGCTCTGGCCTTTGATGCATCAAAAAAAGCGATTCGCAGTGCAGGGATAGAAGCCCAGGATCTTGATTTAATCATTGTGGGAACTATTTCTCCGGATATGCAGCTCCCTTCTACGGCCTGCTTCCTCCAGGAGATGTTGGGTGCAAAGCGGGCTGCCGCCTTTGATATTGCAGCAGCCTGTAGTGGCTTTATATACGCCTTGTCCATTGCCGAGCAATACATTAAAACCGGTAGCTATAAAACCATCCTCATCGTGGGTGCTGAAGTCTTATCTAAAGTCATCGACTGGACCGATCGAAGTACCTGTGTTATCTTCTCCGATGGGGCTGGAGCTGCTGTCCTTCAGGCATCTTCAGAACCCAGTCAGGTGGTTTTGTCGACCCACCTCTTTGCAGATGGACAGTTTGCTAAATATCTTTACATACCAGGAGGAGGTTCCCTCCATCCGGCCAGTCATGAAACGGTGGATAAACGGATGCATTATGTTAAAATGTCCGGTAATGAACTTTTTAAAGTCGCCATCCGCTCCATGGAAGAAGCCTGTCTGATTGCCTTAAAACATAATGGACTCAGGCCGGAAGATGTAGATCTGCTGATCCCCCATCAAGCAAACCTTCGTATCATTGAAGCCACTGCAAAACGCCTCAATTTACCCATGGAGAAAGTGGTCGTTACCATTCATAAATATGGTAACGCTTCTTCAGCAACCATTCCCATTGCTCTGGATGAAACGATTCGGGCCGGAAAAGTCAAAAAGGGAGATATCATTCTCTCGGTCGCCTTTGGTGGGGGAGTAACCTGGGCTTCCACCGTCATTCGCTGGTAGCTTTCTGAAGGGTGAAGGTAAAATACCCCTTCGTTCCTTCATCCTTTATCCTCTAGAAAATGTCAGAGTATATAGTGGTTTTGATTACGGCCTCGTCTTTAGAAGAAGCTAAAAATATAGGTACAACCCTGGTGGAGGAACGATTGGCGGCCTGTGCTAATCTAATTCCCCATGTACAATCTATCTTCCATTGGCAAAATAAACTGAGCCAGGAAGAAGAAGTGCTGATCCTTCTGAAGACGCAAAGATCTCTCTTTGAACGTATTAAACAACGTGTCCAGGAGCTTCACAGTTATCAAGTACCGGAGATTATCGCTTTACCTGTTCAACACGGTTCAGAAAGTTACTTGAACTGGATCTTAACTGAGACAACGCTTTAAAAGGAAAAAGCGAAAGGGAAAAGGCGAAAGGAAACCCTCAATTTTACCTTTCGCCTTCGTCTTTTCACCTTTCGCTTTGTTTCTTTCCCATGTGGAAATTTTTTCTTATTCTACCGGTTGTTTTAGTGATCTATATCGGTTTATTTGATTCACAAATTGATGGGAAATCAGAAATACCCGATTCTTTGAAGGAACTCAGGGAAAATATCGATAAGATCTTACATAATAAGATCCTGGAAAAAGCTTCTGTAGGAATTCAAATCGTTTTTCAAGATTCAGGAGAGGTGATTTATCAGTCCGGGATGGATCAACTTTTAAATCCCGCCTCTAATACCAAACTGATTACTTCAGCCGTGGCTTTATCGGTCCTTAAGCCGGAATACACCTTTAAAACCGCCATCTACACGGATAAAGCCCCTCATAATGGGACCATAGGAGATCTTTATATTAAAGGCTTTGGAGATCCCGATCTTTCTTCACAAGATCTGTGGGTCATGGCCAAGGATATGGTCAATGAAGGCGTTAGTACGGTTGAGGGGGATATCATCGCCGATGATTCGTTTTTTGATGACCAGATCATTGTTAAAGGCTGGGAGAATTTTACTTCTCCGGCTTCTGTGGGAGTCAGCGCCCTGTCCGTCAATGAGAATACCATAAAACTTTTTATCCGACCGGGACCTAAACCGGGATTACCTCCCTTTGTTATGACGGATCCCCCGGTTTCTTACCTTCGGGTTACCAATCGTGCGCTGACCCTTGCAACCCGCGGCGGCATTACCACCTATTATAATCAAGAGGATGGGGATGGGGAACTCGTAGTAACAGGTAAAATTTCAAAAAAGTCCCGAGGATTGTATTCTCAAATCCAGGTCCGGGAACCGGCTCTTTATACGGCAGCCATTTTTAAGGAAGTCCTTGAAAATTTAGGAGTCAAGATCCAGGGGATCGTCCGAAAAGGAACGGTCCCAGCTAAAGCTCAACTCCTGGTTCTCCATCAATCCAAACCCTTATCGGTTATCCTCAATGATTCCAATAAAGTAAGCGATAATTTCGTAGCCGAGCAGATATTAAAAACCCTAGGTGCGGAAGTTAAAGGGGCACCGGGCAGTACCGAAAAGGGAATTGAAGTTATCCGTGAATTTCTCAAGGAGGAAATCGGCATTCCCCCCGATAGCTATTTTCTAGAAAATGGCTCCGGCTTATCCCGGGAAAATCGAGTTTCCCCGGCACAAATCGTTAAACTCCTCCGATATATGTACAATAACTTCGAGGTTAAATCGGAGTTTTTATCTTCTTTAGCCGTGGCTGGAGTCGATGGAACCATGAAACGACGGCTACGAGATACTGCCGCCGAGCGGAGACTCCGGGCTAAAACAGGCGCGTTAAAAGATGTTTCCTGTCTTTCCGGTTATGCACTGACCCGAGATAATGAGGTCCTGACTTTCTCGATCATGATTAACGGATTTAACACGGGAACTTATCCCATTAAACAGATCCAGAATCAAATCGGACTCCTCTTAACAGAGTTTCAACAGGCTACCTATGCAAAGAGACAAGGAATATGATCGTTTGTGTCTCGGATGCCCATATCCAGGGTGACCCGGATGAAATCAAAGATTTCCTGACCTTTCTCAACCATCTTAAAGGATCTACCCAAACCCTCTATATTCTCGGAGATCTCTTTAACCTGTGGTTGGGTCCAAAAAAAATGGCCCTGCCTTATCAGGAACCCATCCTCCGGGGCCTCCAACAACTCGCGGCTTCCGGTGTGACCGTCAAATATGTGGAGGGGAATCGAGATTATTACCTCTCGGAAAGCTATCGGGGCTCCCCTTTCACAGAAGTAAGTTCCTCTTTCCTGGAAGAACAGATCGGAGGAAAAAGGTTTTATCTTTCCCATGGAGATTTGCTGAATTATCGAGATAGACCCTATCGGCTTTGGCGGACCCTTTCGAGGAATCGTATCTTTTATAAAGGTTTTACGCTTTTACCTTCCCGAATAGGCCTGTCCCTGGCCCATTATCTGGAAAAAAAATTCAGGAAAACCAATCAAAAACATAAATCCTACTTTCCTATGGAGATTTGTAAAGAATACGCCAGGTCCCTTTTTAATCAAGGCTACGACGGAATCATCTTGGGTCATTTCCACATGGAAAAAGTCCTCGCCCTGGATAGGGAAGATTCCAGGAAACTTCTTTATATTCTCCCGGATTGGAAGACCCAACGGAAATTCCTTCGATTGGATGCTCATGGGGAAGGAAGTTTTATAAGTCTATAACGGGGATTTTGCCTGGAAAAGAAAGTAATTATTTAAATGATTGACAGCTTTTCTTTAAAGAGGTATATTTAAATTAAATCGCTAGGGGAGTTTTTAAGGCTGAGAACTCGGTTCTTAAGGGAAATTCCCTGGGAACCGGAAACCCTCTGAACCTGATCTGGGTAATACCAGCGTAGGGAAGCGGTTAAGATTTTATAGATAGAGAAACGCGTGGACGTATACCTTAACGATTGATAAGGAAGTAGTCTACCTTTTCTTTTTAAAAAATTTAGCCGTATTCCCTTCCAGGGGGTACGGCTTTTTTATTTATGTCGCTAAAACTTAAGACAGCTTTAACCATCGCAGGATCTGATTCGGGCGGAGGTGCCGGGATTCAGGCCGATCTTAAAACTTTTACGGCACTGGGAGTTTACGGAATGACGGCCATTACCGCCCTCACAGCCCAGAATACCCTGGGTGTTCAAGGAATCCTGGATATTCCTCCGCAGTTCGTGGGAGCCCAACTGGACTCCATAGCCACAGATATTGGAATCGATGCAGCCAAAACCGGGATGCTCTCTAACCGGGAGATCATTGAAATGGTTTGTAGTAAAGTGGTCGAATATGGCATAGATCGATTGGTCGTAGATCCGGTTATGGTGGCCGCAAGTGGAGACCCGCTTTTGCAACCCAGTGCCCGGGAAGCTTTACAAAATCAATTGATCCCCCTTGCCTTGATTGTAACCCCTAATATTCCAGAAGCCGAGGTATTAGCCGATATGAAGATTACTTCCCTGGAAGATATGGAGAAAGCAGCCCGGATCATCCGGGAGAAGGGGGTCCGAAATGTAATCGTAAAAGGGGGCCATCGAAATGGAGAAGCGGTGGATGTTTTCTATGATGGACAGGAATTCTCTTACTATAGAGCGGAGCGTATTCAAACCCGAAATATCCATGGAACCGGTTGTACTTTCTCGGCTGCTATCACGGCAGAATTGGCTAAAGGTAAGGACGTAAAAGAAGCCGTTCGGATAGCGAAAGAGTATGTAACACTGGCGATTCGTTATTCTCTGGATATTGGAAAAGGACACGGGCCTACCAATCATCTGGCCTGGATTCAGTATAAATAGTCTGTAGGCCGTTGTTCATGGTTGACAGTATAAACCACGGACAACGGGCAACGACACAGGGATTAAATTGTCTAAGACAACCGATGTTATCGTTATAGGAGCGGGAGCTATTGGATGCTGTATCGCCTATCAGTTGGCTAAATCAAAAGTCAAGGTGGTTGTGATTGAAAAAACACAACCCGGATGCGAGGCATCCTCTGCAGCAGCAGGAATGCTATCCCCACGATATGATCCTGCCGGTCATCGACCGTACTTTGATCTCAGTATCGCAAGCTATCAGCTTTATTCCACCTTATCTGAAGAGCTGAAAGACCTTACAGGTGTTGATATCGAGTTGCTACACTACGGAACATTGGAACTTTTTTTGGATGAAGATGATGAAAAGGAAGGTCGGTACCTCCATCCCTTTCAAAAAGAGGTGGGACTGGCTACAGAACTTCTTACTTCTGAAGAAGTATTGGAAAGAGAACCTGCTTTATCTAAAACAATACGTGGAGCTCTCTTCTTTTCAAAGGATTGTCATGTAAATAATCCTCGACTGGTAGAAGCTTTGGCCCGAGGTGCCCTCCAGCTTGGAGCCGAGTTCATGGTAGGGAAACCGGTCACGGCCGTTCTCAAGGAGAATTCTCGGATCACCGGAGTTCAGGCTTATGATGAAATCATTCGAGGCCATACCATAGTTATTGCAACCGGGTGTTGGTCTAATCAGATAGGCTCTCTTTTAACCTATCCCCTTCCGGTCGAACCGGCTAAAGGACAGATGGTAGCAACAACGGTTTTTCCTCCTCTCCTTCATCATGTTGTCTCCTCTCGAAAGGTTTATCTGGTTCCTCGCCTGGGAGGAGATTTGCTGATCGGCGCTACGGTGGAATTTGTAGGATATGATAAACAGGTTACTTTGGAAGGTGTAGAAACATTGATCCGTGCGGCTCTTGAGATGGTTCCCTCCCTGGCCAGTAAACCCCTGACAAGAACCTGGGCCGGGTTACGACCCTACTGCCGGGATTTACTTCCCATTTTGGGGCCTATCCCTGAAATGGAAAATGTGATTGTAGCCACAGGTCATTTTCGGCAGGGAATCCTTTTAACTCCTATAACCGGAAAGCTCATTCAGGAACTCATTGTAGATGGGAAAACTTCCCTCTCTCTGGAGCCTTTTAGCCCAAAACGGTTTGCGATATGAGGAAGGCGCCCTTTAAAGTTCAGGTGGTTAACGTGAGTAAAACCTTCTCTCCAGGTCCGGTTACAGCGCTCCAAAAGGTTAACCTGTACGTAAGGGAAGGTGAATTTGTTAGTTTAGTAGGTCCCAGTGGATGCGGAAAAAGTACCCTCTTTAACATTATCGCTGGTCTCCTCCAACCCGATGAAGAGGGTGAAATTTATCTGGACGGAGAACGCAGGGAAGATAGACGCGGCTTTTCAGCCTATATGCCCCAGAAGGATCTCTTGTTACCCTGGAGAACCATTTTGGAT
Source organism: Candidatus Limnocylindrales bacterium (assembly GCA_035559535.1). Classification (NCBI taxonomy): domain Bacteria; kingdom Bacillati; phylum Chloroflexota; class Candidatus Limnocylindria; order Candidatus Limnocylindrales; species Candidatus Limnocylindrales bacterium. The sequence goes on along the minus strand of DATMBG010000035.1, from coordinate 42,670 downwards.
AATGTCATTCTGGGTCTTGAGATTCAAGGGATAAAAAAAAGCATGGCCCGGAAAGAAGCCCTGGCCCTCTTTCCAAATTTCGGACTGGCAGGGTTTGAGAAAAATTACCCGGATTCCTTGTCGGGTGGCATGCGACAACGAGCCGCTCTCATGCGTACAATCCTCTTTAAAAAAGATATCATGTTGTTGGATGAGCCCTTCGGAGCTTTGGACGCCATGACCCGATCTATCATGCAGCAGTTCTTGTTGAAAGTCTGGGAAGAATTCCGAAAAACCATCCTCTTTGTAACCCACGATATCGAAGAGGCGATCTTTTTATCCGACCGAATTTATGTAATGACGGCCAGACCAGGAACGATTAAAGCAGAACTTTCCGTTCCCCTTCCCAGACCCCGGGATCCCCATCTGGTTACCTCAGCTCCTTTCGTGGGTATAAAACGTATCCTGATGGACCTTATCCAAGAGGAAAGTCTAAAGGCCTTTGAAGAAATGTCTGTCGTCCGTTGTCCATCATCCGTAGGGTTGCCTGACTCCGTTTCGAACCCTCCCCAGCAACCCCTGACGGATAGTCCACAACGAACCACAAGACAATCTACAACGGATAAACGGTTATGAAAGTGATTATTAACGGAGAGGAACGAGAAGTTCCATCCGATATCACGATTCTCCAACTGCTCCAATATCTTCAGGTGGATAAACGCGTCGTTGCCGTCGAACATAATTTGCAAATTGTACCTAAAAGCGCCTACGAACACCAGACCCTTAAGGAAGGAGATAAATTGGAGCTGGTTCAATTTGTCGGGGGAGGATAAATAAAGGAAAGTATGGGGGTGTGTAGGGGCGACCGGCCGGTCGCCCGTACTGGGAGTGTGGGGGTATGGGAGTATGTTTTCCTATATTCCCCTACTTCCCTACTCCCACACCTCCACACCCCCATACCATCTATTTTTATATGTTAGAAAACGATCATCTGATTATTGCAGGTAAAGCTTATAGATCCCGTCTCATTGTTGGAACGGGAAAGTATCCCTCTTTTGAGATTATGAGGGAAGCCCTTGAAAAGTCCGGCGCAGAAATTGTGACGGTGGCCGTAAGGCGGGTTAATCTGTTCGATAAATCTCAACCTTCTCTGCTGGATTATATTGATTTGAAAAAGTACACCCTGTTGCCGAATACGGCCGGTTGCTATACGGCGGAAGAAGCCATTCGTACCGCTCGACTTGCCAGAGAGGCCGGCTTTTCCAATCTCATTAAATTGGAGGTTATTGGAGACCAAAAAACCTTATTTCCCGATAATATAGGTCTTCTGAAGGCAACGGAAACCCTGGCTAAAGAAGGTTTTGTGGTTCTCCCTTACACCAACGATGATCCGGTCATGGCTAAGAAACTTGAGGATGCCGGTGCTGCGGCTGTAATGCCCCTTGGAGCGCCGATCGGGTCCGGATTGGGAATTCGTAATCCTTATAATATCAAAATTATCCTGGAAATGGTCTCTGTACCTGTCATTGTAGATGCCGGAGTAGGAACTGCTTCAGATGCAGCTATTGCCATGGAGTTAGGTGTGGACGGAGTACTCATGAATACAGGGATCGCAGAGGCCAAGGATCCAGTTAAAATGGCAGAAGCCATGAATTACGCAGTTCGGGCGGGCCGTCTGGCTTATCTGGCCGGTAGAATCCCCAAGAAATTGTATGCTACCGCCAGCAGCCCTCTGGAAGGGATGCTAGAATAATGGAGGTATGGGAGTGTGGGAGTGTGGAGGTATGGGGGTGTGGGGGTATGGGGGTATGGGAGTGTGGGGGAATCCTCCTACACTTCTATACTCCCACACTCCCATACCTCCATCCTTAAATGAAGATCCCTGAGCTATCTCTATACTTAATCACAGACCGGCATCAGACCCTGGGGAGGAATCTACTTACTGTATTGGAGGAGGCTATTCGGGGAGGGGTTCGAGCTATTCAGTTGAGGGAAAAGGATCTGTCTGCCAGGGAGTTATATACTCTGGCCCAGGAGGTTCGAAAATTAACCGAGATGGCCGGTGTAAAGCTCTTTATTAATGATCGAGTGGATGTGGCCCTGGCCATAGAGGCCGATGGAGTTCATCTGGGGCAGCAAAGTCTGCCTCCCCATGTGGTTCGGCGTTTGATAGGAAACAAACTGCTGGGCGTTTCGACCCATAATCTTCAAGAAGCTCTACAGGCTCAAGACTCAGGTGTCGATTTTATTACTTTTGGCCCTCTTTTCTTTACTCCCTCCAAGGCTCCCTATGGAAAACCTGTGGGTCTCGAGGCCTTAAAAGAGGTGCGAAAGTTTATTTCTGTTCCTATTCTCGGATTGGGAGGAATTAAGAAAGACTCTGTCCGAGAAGTTCTGCTGGCCGGAGCCGATGGGATTAGTGTTATCTCTGCCATACTCTGTGCATCGGATGTCTACCAGGCGGCTAAAGAATTAACCGAGGTTGTTTTATCGCAACGGCGCGAAATTGCAAAATCCTAGGGGAGTTATAGGATTTGTATCCATTTAATAGGTGAAAGAAGAGATGTTGGTGAGAAAGTTTTTGATTTCTTATCTGGCTCCAGGGACCCTCTTCGCTTTACTGCTGGTAAGTTGGGAGGCTTACGTAAAAATCTTTAAAATCCCTCCCTATATTCTCCCCTCCCCCACCAGAATTCTCAAAGTGATGGGGGAATCTTCAGATATGTTGTTACAGCATACCTGGATTACGCTAGGGGAAATAATGGCAGGTTTTTTCCTGGCTTTTGTAATCGGTCTCGCCCTTGCCATTGCCATTGTCTATTCCCGGGTTCTGGAGAAAGTTCTCTATCCCCTCATCATTGCCTCTCAAACCATCCCCGTTTTTGCCATAGCCCCCCTGCTGATCATCTGGTTTGGGTACGGGCTGATACCCAAGGTGGTTATGGCCGCTATTATTGCGTTTTTTCCCTTAGTCGTGAATACGGTGGATGGATTAAGATCGGTAGATGTGGAGTTACTTAATCTGATGCAAACTTTGAAAGCGACTTCCTGGCAGTTATTCCGTAAGATTCGATTTCCTGCTGCCCTCCCTTTTATTTTCTCAGGGATACGGGTAGCCATAGCCGTAAGCGTCATTGGAGCCGTTTTTGGAGAATGGGTGGGATCGGATGTCGGTCTGGGATTTCTCATGAAGAGATCCAATGCCCAGCTCCGTACCGACCTTCTCTTTGCAGCTATCGTAGTTCTTTCTATTTTAGGTGTGGGACTTTTTGCTTTGGTTACAGTTCTGGAAAGAATCTGCTTACCCTGGCGGGTAAAACATAAGGAGGGGAGGACGGTAAGCCTGGAACCGTGGAGATAACGACCGGCCTGTCGATTTCTGCCCCAGGTCTATGAACCCGAGTTTACAGAAGATGGATTTACATGTGTTAACTGATAAGAGATTAGCCAAAGGCCGCTCGCATCTGGATGTGGTTCGGGAAGCCATAGAAGGAGGGGCTCCGGTCATTCAGCTTCGGGATAAGGAAGCTAATTCTCGTCAATTGATCGATATCGGCCAACAACTTCGACGCTTAACCCGGGAAAAGGGCGTTGTTCTGATTATCAACGATCGGGTTGATATTGCCCTGGCCGTAGAGGCCGATGGCGTTCATGTAGGTCCGGAAGATATGCCGGTTCATCTGGCCAGAAAAATCCTTGGCCCCCATGCCATTATCGGTGCTTCGGCAGGAACCCTGGAAGAAGCCCTCCGGGCTGAAGAAGAAGGAGCCAGTTATCTGGGGGTAGGATCTATCTTTGCCACCTCTACAAAAAGTGATGCAGGAGCTCCCATAGGCACGCGTCTTTTAGCCGAAATTAAAGCCCATGTTAAAATTCCTGTGGTGGCCATCGGGGGAATTAATTATGGAAATGTGGAAGAAGTGCTGCGAGCCGGTGCAGATGGGGTGGCGGTGGTTTCTGCCGTCGTCGGTGCGGAGGATATTAAAGAAGCAACCCGGAGCTTGCTGGCTAAGATCCGTGGAATCAAAGGGCTCAAAGCAATCAAAATCCCCTCTCCCGAAGCTTCAGGAAAGGGACCGGGGACATACGCGCCGGGTTAAGCTGAAAAACCCCGTCAGGGGTGAACCCTGGGTAGCCCCCGACGTAAGTCGGGAAGGGGGGTTTCTTCATTTTTTCAGGCTCTGTAGCAGCGGCCTGTGAAACAGGTTGCCCCGCTGGGTCTATTTTTCTTATCCTGGCACGTAGGGAAGCCGGGGGGTGAGGACCACTTAAACGTTAAACAAAACTAAGTAAACAGAGTACTACTACACTGTTACCTTAATTTTGACCTCATAGGGCTGCTTTCACTCCCCAACTCCCCTCTCCCGCAGCGTGGGAGAGGGGCCAGGGGTGAGGGTCACTTAAACATTAAGCAAAATTAAAGTAACAAAGCACTACTCCACTCTCTTTCAAACATGCTCATTACCGAACTTGGAGAATTTGGTTTAATCCAACGAATTAAACAGATCATTGGAAATAAAGGACCTGGAGAAGTTATCGGAATTGGAGACGATACGGCAGTTCTCAACGTCTCAGGAGATCAACTTCTGCTGGCGACCTGTGATGTGCAAATTGAAGGAAGACACTTCTTGAAGGAGAAAATTACTCCTTATCAGTTGGGGAAACGGGTAGCCGCCATCAACTTAAGCGATATTGCTGCCATGGGGGGGAGTCCCCGCTATGCCCTTATTTCTCTGGCTTTGCCCATCCATACAACGGTGGAATTTGTTGAGGAACTTTATAAGGGCATGAAGGAATCCTTCGGTCGTTTTGGCGCCTGTATCGTAGGAGGGAATCTAGCCCGGTCTTCGAAAGAAATCTTTATCGATGTAACCCTGTTAGGGACGGTAGTTCCTGAACGGGTTCTTTTGCGATCGGGGGCAAAACCCGGGGATATAGTTTTGGTTACAGGAACTCTAGGGAAAGCCGCAGCCGGGCTTCAAATCCTTCTGGGAAATGTTGAACCCGGAAATATAAACGTGGAACCTTTGATAGAAGCTTATTTGACTCCTGAGCCCCAAATCCGGGCCGGTCAAGTCCTGGCAGGCCTTCAATGCATTACCGCTATGATCGATATAAGTGATGGCCTGGCCGGAGATATTCAGCGAATCTGTGAAGTCAGTCGGGTAAGCGTTGAGATCTGGATGGATAAAGTTCCTATCTCCGATATCGTGAGGAGGTTAGCTGAAGAAAATCACAAAGATCCTCTGGATTGGGCTTTATACGGAGGAGAAGATTATCAGCTTTTATTCACAGCACCTGAAGAGAAAGTGGAAAGGATCGTCTCCACCCTGCATAAAGAGATTTCCATAGAAGTAACCTCGATCGGAAAGATCCAGGTGCCCGGGAAAGGTAACAAATTAATCGGCAGGGATGGGACCGTCTTGCCGTTAGAAGCTAAAAGCTGGGATCATTTTGCTTAAGAGGACCTGCCGCTTGTTGTCCGTTGTTTGTGGAGGTAGACTCTGGACTACGGGCAACAGGCCCAGGATAAAAGGACGATGCGATATTTATCTAAAAGGCAAATTTTTTTTGTTTTCCTGGCAAGTCTATGCACTTTAACCGTTTTTATCGGACCTGTTGGACTTCAGGGAGCAGAAAAAGACAATGAGCAACGAGCCAAAGTTTCTTTGCGTCTGGATTGGACTCCCTGGTCTTTGCATACCTTTCTGTTCGTTGCAAAGGAAAAAGGATATTTCGCCGATGAAAATCTAGACGTAAATCTTTATGTTCCTTCTAATCCAGAAGATACCATCAAGTTGGTGGCAGCCGGCCAGGATCATTTCGGGTTGAGTTATCAGATTGATACGATTCTGGGGCGATCAGAGGGTCTTCCCGTTGTTTCCATTGCAGCTATTGTTCAACACCCCTTGAATGTAATTCTTTCCTTAAAGGAATCGGGTATTACAAAGCCATCCGATTTAAAGGGTAAAAAGATCGGTTCCCCTCTTATTCCCTCCGATGATGCCTACCTGGAAAAAATTCTGGGGGGGATGGGACTGCGTAAAGGAAGTGATTACACCGTTGTGGACGTAGGATTTAATCTGGTTCAACCTTTATTGACCAAACAGATCGATGCCGTTATCGGGACCTACTCGGTTTGGGAAAAAATTCAAATTGAGCTGGAAGGATTTGAAGTGAATATGATTAAACTTCAGGATTATGGGGTTCCCGATTTTTATGAATCTGTTTTGTTGACCAATGAAAAACTTATTCAAGAAAACCCCGATCTCATTCGACGTTTTATGCGGGCAGCCTGGAAGGGGTTAGATTTTACCATGACCCATCCAGACGAGGCACTTGGGATTTTACTTAAACAAAATCCAGATCTTAGAAAGGATTTGGCTCAGAGATCTTTGGTAGCATTGATTCCCCTTATGAAAAACAGTGTTCCTAAGGTTGGCTGGCAAACGGAAGCCAAATGGCAAGAGCTTCAGGATTTTATGATGGATATGGGATTAATTAAGCAAAAAACAAAGGTTTCCGGCATGTTTACCAATGAATTTTTACCTTAAAGTTTAAGGGCCATTCCGGGGATGGCTCCTACCGGTTTGGATATTTTTTAGCTAAAAAGGGTCAGGAAAAACCCCTTTTTAGCTTTCTTCTTTCTTTCCGAAGCTGAAGTTATTTCCGTCTTGAAGGCAACTGTTAAAATCGCCCTGCCCTTGAATTCCCCTTTTTCCCGTCTACCAAAATCGACAGCTTTCAATTTTTACTTATTTTATACAAAATTGGCATATAATTTGCCTATTTTACAGTTGACTTAATTTAGAATAATTTATACTTATAGATAGATAATTATAATTTTAAGGTAAATTTATTCCTTCTTTAACCATCTTGGATGGGAGAACAGGGAGCATACGCGTCAGGTTAAGCTGAAAAGCCCCGTCAGAGGCGAATGGTCGGTAGCCTCCGAAGCAAATCGGAGATTCAGAGATTTAGAATTTTTTCAAGCTCCCGAGCTGTATCCTGTTAAGCAGGTTGCCCGTTGGGGCCAACATTCTTATCTTGCCGCGTATGGGGGCGGGGGGATACCTCCTTCAGAATCGTTGTCACTCAGGTAGTAGAATCTTTTGCAACTTTTGTCTTTTTAATACATCTTTTTACATTAGAGGTATTTTTTAGTAAATTTTATCTTAAAAATATCTAGTCCTTTCTTCTAAGAAGATTAAAACCCATGGACTCTGAACAGATTGGCTTTCGGTCGGGTAGGAAAGGTCTATGCCAGAGGGAGAAATGAGAACTGAAAAAGTTGCTTTCTCCAAGAATTTAGGCACTTTTTGTGTAGACCAGCCAGACCTGCTAGACCTGGAGGTACAGAAAAAATGGAGTTACAGAAAACCCCTGCAGCAAGGGCTGGATTTTTAATTCTTTTCCTGGGTAATACCCTTGCACTGATGATTTCGTTTTATGGAGCCATCTGGATAAGATATCAAATCTCCCTCTGGCCGATTATTTATCAACAACCCATTTTACCCAGCCTTCTTATTTTTACGGGTTTAGGTCAGTTCATTTTTTATCTCTTCGATCTCTATAATCTCCGGATAAAGCCTAACTCTTTAAGTTTGGTGTTGAGTATTTTTATCTCTATCCTGATTACGGCAGCGGTGATGGGAGGAAGTTATTATTTTATCCCATCTTTGACCCATGGCCGATGGATTTTAGCCTTGGCTACCCTGCTGGCCATGGTTCTGGTTAGCTCCTGGTGGTTGATTTATAACCATACTTTCAAAATCCCTGGAATCCGTCAGCGGGTTTTGATTGTAGGCTCTTCCCAAATCGGTGAAGCCGTAGCCCGGGAAATCCTTTCGAATCCGGATTTAGGTTATTGCCTGGTAGGATTTATCGATGAATGCATGGCCGGAAGGTATTCAAATCCCGAAGATACCGTGAAAGTATGGGGAAAAGGGGATAATAAATTCTGGACGGTTCCCCTTATAGGAACTTTGGGTGAGTTTGATCAGATTGTTAAGAACAACCGCATAGATCTGATTACCGTAGCTCTAGCCGAACGCAGAATGGTCTTTCCATTACAAATTCTTTTAAATTGTAAGCTAAATGGAATAAAAGTCTATGAAGCCATTGATTTTTATGAGCAGCTAACGGGCAAAATCCTGGTGCAAGGACTCCGACCCAGTTGGTTAATATTTTGTCAGGGATTTAACAAATCCAAAACCAACGAAGTTCTCAAACGGGTCCTCGATGTGGTTATATCCGCTCTGGGACTCATCCTGGCCGCACCTCTCATGGCTGTTACGGCCATTTTAATTAAATTAGAGAGTCCAGGGCCCATAATTTTTACCCAGGAGCGGGTAGGAAAAGGGGAAAAAACTTTTCAGGTTTATAAATTTCGTTCCATGACCGTCGACGCCGAAGCTAAAACCGGCCCTGTTTGGGCTACCGATAAAGATCCCCGCATTACCCGAGTCGGTTGGGTGATACGAAAGTTTCGAATCGATGAACTCCCTCAACTCCTTAATATCCTCAAAGGGGATATGAGTTTTGTGGGACCACGACCCGAAAGGCCTCATTTCGTAGAAACCCTTAAAAAAGAAATTCCTTACTATCCGGTTCGTCTAACCGTCAAGCCCGGATTGACCGGTTGGGCTCAGGTGAACTTTCCCTATGGTTCCTCCAAAGAGGATGCTCTGGAAAAGCTTCAATATGACCTTTTTTACATAAAAAATCTTTCCCTTTTTCTGGATTTGGTCATTCTTCTTAAGACTATGAGTGTCATTATTCTTGCAAAAGGAGCAAAATAAGTTAGTTAAATTATAAAAAAGTTATATTTTATATTAAATGATCTTTTTATATGTCATAAAACGAAATCCATCTCGCCGGAGCGAATCCGCCCTTCGTTCTCTCTTTAGTGCAGTACAGGATTTCGTCGTCTAGATAGGGAAGATCTAGGTATGGAAAAGTTCCTTCAATTCAATTTGCAATATTATCGTCAGGTTCTCTCCCGACGAACCTGGTTCTTTTTCCTCCCTTTTTTCTTTGTACTGTGTGGTGCTACGGTGGCGAGTTTTATTTTACCTGAGGTCTATCGGTCCAGCACCACCATTCTGATAGAAAGGGACCAGGTGATTAATCCGTTAACCAAAGGATTAGGGGTTGCTTCAGAAATGGAAGAACGGTTGAGAACCCTCCGTCAGGGGATACTCAGTCGCCCTCTCATTGAAAAGGTCATTAAAAAACTAGGGCTTGATCTGTCCGTTCAGAACCCCGTGGAGTTTGAGGACTTGATTAAAGAAATCCAAAAAAATTTAACCGTTACCGTTAAAGGAAATGATTTATTCAGCGTAAGTTATGAGGGTCAAAATCCGGTTCAGGTGAGGGATTTAGTCAGTACCTTAACGGGTCTATACATCGAGGAAAATCTCAACGCCAAGCGCTCCGAAGCTTACGCGGCTTTTGATTTTATCAACGAACAACTCCAGATTTATAAGAAGAAGCTGGAGGATTCCGAAAAAACCCTTCGGGAGTTTAAAGAAGCCAATCTCAAGGATTTACGATATAAAATTCCGACGGTTTTGAAGGATGGCGGGACCGGAGAAGTCCAGGCGGGGAGCCCGGTGGGAGAATTATTAGGAGCCGGTGCCCAAAACAGTCATATGGCGAAGCTGGAACAATATCAAAATGCTCTGACAGAAGTTGAAATAGCCCTTAAGGAAGCCAATTTGAAAATGTCGCTATTAAAAAATCAGTTGGAGAAGGAACCCCCTACCACGAATAATAAGACCATCCTTGCAAATCCCGTCGAGACGAAACTTAAAGAACTGGAATCCCAACTGGCCGGCCTGCGAACCCAATACACCGACCAACATCCCGATGTTATTCAAACCAAGAATGAAATCGAAATGCTCAAAAAACAACTGGCCAGCTCAAAACCGATCGTAATCAAAAATCCAGAAGGTTCTTCGATGGTCAATCCGGTTTATGAAAACCTTCGAAAGGAGCTTACTGCGGTGGAAATACAGATCAAGTCGTTGGAAAAACGGCGAGATCAACTCCAGAGTAAAATTGAAGAGGCCGAATTAAAAGTCAAAAGCATTCCCAAGCTGGAGCAAGAATTTATTCGACTCACCAGGGACTATAACGTCAACGAGAATATTTATCAAATGCTACTCCGTCGGTTAGAGGAGGCGCGTATTTCCCGGGAATTGGAGGTTAAAGACAAGGGGACCACTTTTACCGTCATCGAACCCCCTGTTCTTCCTCTACGTCCTGTTAAGCCTAATAAACTTTGGATCCTTTTAATGGGATTTCTAGGAGGAATCGGTGTAGGGTTGGGTACGGTTTTCCTGGTTGAGTATAAATATCAACCCTTCGATGATCAAAAGGAGATAGAACTCTATCTTGGAATGCCGGTATTGGTTGAAATTCCTAATATTCGCACCGAAGAGGATATAAAACGTAGGAAAAGATCCACCCGATTAATAGCCTCACTCTGCGGTCTTTATTTATTGATAACCGGAGGTATTTTAACCTGGCAAGCTTTAAAAGAAAATCCTTCTTACTTCCAGGTCCTTGTCAATAAGTTTCAAGACATATATACAACGACCCGCAGGTAGAGGTGGAGACGTTCAGTTCGCTTCTACGAGCTTTTAAAACCAGGACTCTAGGTATGAGTAAGATTGAAGAGGCTTTAAAAAAGGCGGCTCAGGAGAGACAGCTTCAACGGGTTTCTGAAACCCTTACAGATCCCGATTCCCTTAAGGTCATTCCCCCCCCTAAAAAGGGGTTAGAAAAACCCCTGTTAATCCGTCATCGCCTGATCACCTTGACAGCTCCCCAATCTCCGGCAGCAGAGCAATATAAAAAATTACGTACCCGGATTCTTCAGCTTACAAAACCTGATTTTCAAAATACCCTCATGGTTACCAGTGCAGTTGCCGGGGAGGGGAAAACCCTTACGGCCCTTAATTTAGCCATTACCATTGCCCAGGGGCTTCAGGAAACGGTTCTCCTGGTAGATGGCGATCTTCGTAAGTCTTCTCTTCATAAACTTCTGGGGATTGAGCCCAAATACGGTTTATCGGATTATTTAACCAGACACCTGGATCTATCTAAAATTCTTATAAAAACCGAGATTAACAAATTAACCATTCTTCCGGCAGGAAATCTCCCTCCAAACCCTGCAGAATTGCTTGCATCCCAGAAGATGCATAACCTCATTAAAGAGATTAAAAACCGATATGAAGATCGTTATGTGATCTTCGATACCACTCCGTTATTACCCACGACCGATCCTAACATCCTGGGAACTCAAATGGATGGCGTTATCCTGGTGGTTCAGGCAGGTCGAACCGCTCGAGAAGATGTCGTAAACGCCTTGAAGCTTCTGGAGGGAATGAATGTTTTAGGAATTGTGCTGAATAATGTCCATCAGGTTTCTTCCAATTACTACTATCATTATTAATTCTATCCGTTGTTCGTTATCGAACCGGGTTCTTGAAGTTCTCTAAACCGAAACCCGGAGAGTTATTTAACCTGATGCCATAGAATTTATGGCTATAGCAGACAACTAACAACGGATTGAGAAGCCATGTATACACAGTTTTATGGTTTCAGAGAAAAACCTTTCCGACTTACACCGGATACCGATTTTTTCTATCCCAGCTCGGTCCACAAACAAGCTTTGGCCTATCTTACCTATGGATTGGAAGATCGACAAGGTTTTATTACCATTACCGGAGAGGTGGGCTCGGGTAAAACAACTGTTATCCAGGTTCTTTTAAATAACTTAAAAGATACCACCAAAGTGGCTAAGGTGAATAATACCAAGGTAACCTTCCTACAACTTCTGGAAATGATTGTTCGGGATTTCGGCCTGCCGGTTCAGGGGAATTCTAAAACAGAATTACTGGAGATTCTCAATAAGTTCTTGATCCAACAACACAGTCTTGGAAATTACGTTTTACTTATCATAGACGAAGCCCAAAACCTCAGCAGCGCTTTACTCGAAGAAATCCGACTCCTTTCTAACCTGGAGACCAGTAAGGAGAAGCTCCTTCAAATTATCCTGGCCGGTCAACCTGAATTAGGGCGTAAATTGAGATTACCTCAACTTCGACAATTAGCTCAGCGAATTACCGTCACCTATCATATGACCGGAATGGATAGAAAGGATGTTGAAAGTTATATCCAATACCGTTTACAGGTGGCCGGAAATCAAAATAGGGCCTTATTTTCTTCGGAAGCAATTGATAAAATCACCGAGTTCTCTCGAGGAATTCCCCGAATGATCAACATTATCTGTGATGCAGCCCTGCTGACCGGATTTGTGAGTGAGAGGAAGCAAATCGATGAAGCCATTATTGCCGAGGTAATCCAGGAACTCAAAACCTCCCAAAGTGTCCCTCAAGAAGAAGAGAAAGAGATAACCCCTCAACCTGTTCCACAGCCCCTGACATCCAGCGTAGAAGTCCTATCGCTGATGTCTTGCCTGGAGAAGAGGCTGGACGACATGGCCAGCAAGCTGGAATGGGTTTGTAAGACCATTGAGACGGTTAAGCAAGGTCAAAGTGCAGGACCTGGGGAGGGAGTACAGACTTCTACAGGACCAGAGTTACCAAAAACCCAAATAATTTCTGAAGATCCGACCCCAAAGGATATTTTTAAATCTGTTTACGAAGAAAACCGGTTCGAAGATTATTCGGGATCCAAACTCCTTCATGAACTCATCCTCAGGAGTGGCTATTTTCCGTTACTGGTCTCCTTACTAAAAATTAATGTAACCAGTTTTTTTTGGTATGTGAATGACCTAACCAATCTGGTTTTGTGGATCGGGACCTTTGTTCAAGCCTGGTTTTTAAGTTTTGTAAAACCCGGAGATTTACGGTTTCCCCTCCCCGGTAAATTCCTTGGCAACCTGATTTCACCCTTTATCTATTCCAGTGTGGGCAGTATCCTCCAAGGATTCTTGTTTCTTTATCGATTTGAGTCCCTAACACTCTGGATATACTCCCTCCTTATGGGGACTTTACAGATCATTCGCCGACGCGTAGTAAAGAAACAAAGAGCTATTGTTAGTTTCCTTGAAATCTTGGTTCGAACCTCTTTAATCCCGGTCTTATATACCTGGCACGAATTGGAGAGGAGAAATACAGGCTTTTCTTTCGGTGCCTTTCGAGATGTTTTTACCGAACTGTTTAAAAGTCCTGTTTCTGCCTATTGGGTTGAAGGCATTCTCATTTTGGGGATCTTCTGTGGATTAGACAAAATCCTGAAAACCAAAAAACGGGTTTAGCAGGCTATGGGTTATTTTGTAAGAACCCTTCTCGGGCAGGCTTTAATTTCTAAACAGAAAAGCCAGTTCTAAAGTTTTTCTGCAAAAAGGCAACGGACACATGGGCAGTCTTCGAGACTTATTAGTTTTAGCGGTTACTTTTTCTACCATTCCTGTGGCTTTACTTTATCCCTTTCTGGGTTTGCTGGCATTTAGCTGGTTGGCTTATATGCGACCTCAGGATCTGGCCTGGGGATTTGCAAGCCAGTATCGACTGTCTTATTACGTGGCTTTAGCTACCCTGGTGGGGATGGTTCTTAACAAAGAGCTCAAGTTTTTTAAGAAAAGTCCCATTAACGTTATCTTAATTTTGCTTTGGATTTGGGTTTCTTTATCTGTAGTCTTTGCCCTGGATCCTTCCCGATCTATGGGGACTTATATCCAGTTCTCCAAAATCCTTTTAATCTGCTTTATTACCACTGGGCTTGTCAATACCCGGGAGCGTCTTCGATGGTCTATCCTGGTGATCGCCTTTTCCTTTGGATTTTTAGGGCTTAAAAATGGTCTTTTTGGACTTACCCATGGAGGAGAAGTCCGATTTAGATCGGGAGTTGGAGGGTTAATCGGGGATAATAATGATTTTGCTCTGGCTTTAAATATGGCCATTCCTTTTCTGGTTTTCCTGGCCAAGGAGGAAAAAAACAGATACTCCAAATTCCTGTGGATTTTTTTCGTTCCTTTTACAGTGGCTACCGTGATTTTTACTTACTCCCGGGGAGGTTTTCTTGCCTTAACGGCCAGCCTTGGACTCTGCATTCTAAAGTCTAAGAGAAAAGCCTGGGCTCTGATCGCTGCGCCCATTATCCTTTACTTATTTCTCCTCTTTGCCCCGGCTACCTATATGGAACATATCAGCACTATTTTTGCCCAGGAAGATGAAAGAGATGCCTCTGTTCAAGGTCGGCTAAATGCCTGGCGGGAAGCTATTGAACTCTCCGGAAAGTACCCTTTCCTGGGAGTTGGAGTCCGGAATTTTCTCTCCGTTTCTGAAGGATCCATCGTAACCCATAACTCTTATCTCCAGATCCTTATTGATACCGGCTATCCCGGTCTTGGCATTTACTTGCTTTTACTGGGCACCACGTTTCTTACCCTATGGAAAGTAAGAAAACTCGCCAGAATAAGAAACCGGAAGCAGGAAGATAGAGCCTGGAAACCCAGAGACCCTCTTAAGCCTTATGGTTCAAATTCCCTTCCGGATCAACCCTCTGATTTGAGCTGGATGATTCATTACTCCCATATGTTTGAGATATCTTTGATCGCCTTCCTCATAGGAGGAACCTTTCTGGATAGGGTTTACTTCGACCTGACGTATCACATCATGGCTTTGACGGTCTGTCTACAAATACTTGCCTGTGAGCATTTCTTAGGAACCCAGCAACAGGAACAAAACAGGATTCCTTATGGTAGGGGAGTTGGTAAAAAGCTCCAGCCTACTGAGAAGGTAACCGTTTGAGCGGAAAAGTATGCATGACGTTGGAATTATCGGTGCCGGCTATATTTCCTCATTTCATGTTGAAGCTCTAAGAGGTTTATCCCATACTCGCATTGTCGGGGTTTATGATACCCATAGAGAGAAAGCTGAACTCCTGGCGAAAAAAGAGTCTATCCCCAGAGTATTTCGATCCCTGGACGAACTTATAGCAAGCAAATGTTGTAATTTTGCCCATGTCCTGGTTCCACCCCCTTTCCATAAGAAGGTAGCAGTACCTTTACTGAAGGCCGGGATCCATGTCTTTTTAGAAAAGCCTATGGCGACTTCTTCCGAAGAATGCCGGGCTTTAATGGAAGCCGCCAAAGCAGGCGGTGCTTATCTGGGTGTCAATTATAATGCGCTCTTTCATCCGGCCTATCTGGCCATGAAAAAAAAGTTACAGGACCGCACCCTGGGAAATCTCCATTATATTGTTTCGTTTATGAACGTTCCTTTAAGGCAACTTTCCGCCCGGCAGTTCGGTCACTGGATGTTTCAGCTACCCCAGAATATCATCCTGGAACAGGGGGTTCATCCCCTTTCTCAAATTTATGATCTGGCCGGAAAGATGTGGCAGGTTAGTACTCTGGCTTCCGGTCGACAGGAACTAAGCCCGGGAAAACTGTTTTATGATACCTGGCAGATCTCTATGATCTGTGAAAAAGCTGTTGCCCAGGTATTTCTCTCCGTCGGACAGGAGTTTACCACCTCTGGAATCATAGCCATCTGTGAAGATGGACTTGTTCAGGTTGATTTAATGAATAATCGATTTTTTATTCAAAGCAAGACCCGATGGCCTGAATTCTATGATAGCTTTCAAAACGCACAAAGGTTGATTAAGGATATGGGTCAACAAAGCCTGGCCAATTTAGGGAAATATATTTTATCCACCCTACAGATCCTGCCACGATCGGATCCCTTTTTCCTAAGTATTCAGAATAGTATCCGGGCTTTTTACCAGGGGGTTGATCAGGATGAACCTTTTATCGACGGGTCATTTGGATCCTATGTGGTCGAAATGTGTGAAAGGATCAGCGAGGGCGTTGCCTTACAGGAATCTCAAACCGGGGAACCCAACTCGATTTTAGAAAGTTCCCGGCCCCCTAAAACTCCGAACATCTCCTGCGATGTCTTAGTGATTGGGGGGACCGGTTTTATCGGTTATCATCTGGTGAAACGGCTTTTAGCTGCCAATTTAAAGATCCGGGTACTGGCAAGGAATACCTGCTTACTGCCTTCCTTATTTCAGGATCCCCGGGTAGAGGTGATATCGGGGGATATGGAAAATTTAGAAGAGGTCAGCCGGGCGATTAAAGATGTCCCTATTGTGGTTCATCTGGCCCAGGGGGGAGGGGGAGACTCCTGGGAAGAGATTCGGAAATCCATGGTCTATGGAACTCGAAATATCGCCGAAGCTTGTTTACAACATGGGGTTAAGCGTTTGATCTACCTGGGTTCCATCGCTGCATTATACCTGGGGGATAAGAAAATCATAACGGACCCGGCAGACCTGGATCCCCATATCGAGAACCGTGCACTGTATGCCAGAGGAAAAGCAGCCTGTGAAAAGCTCCTGTGGGAATTACACAAGGAGAAGGATTTACCGGTTTGTATTCTAAGGCCGGGAATTGTTATCGGAGAAGGAAGATCCCCTTTCCATAGCGGGTTAGGGCAGTTTAATCAGGATACGTATTGCATCGGCTGGAATGATGGAAAAAATCCGCTCCCCTTGGTTTTGGTGGAAGATGTCGCCGAAGCCATCTTTTTAGCCATGAAAGCAGACACTGTAATCGGTAAATCTTATAACGTGGTCGGGGATGTCCGTCTTTCTGCCAGGGAATATATTGGGGAATTAGCTAGAATACTGGATCGACCCCTACAATACTATCCCCGATCCCCCTTAAAGTTACAGGTAATTGAAATGGGGAAGTGGGCCATTAAAAAAATCATCGGCCGAACCGATGCGACCTTTCCAAGCTATAGAGATTTAAAGTCCAGGGGATTGGTTTCACAATTTGACTGTTCGGCTATTAAGAAAGATTTGAAGTGGACGCCCGTGGCAGATCGGGATGAGTTTATCCAACGGGGACTTGAAGTTCATAAGAAAAAATCTCCCGTGGAGAGCGAAATCCAATCGCACTGAAATACCGTCATGGCCTCTCCACCCCGACATCTCCTACATGTTTTTTCTACCTTCGGAATGGGAGGTCCCCAGGTACGAACCTGTGAACTTATCAACCATTTTGGCTCCAGGTATCGGCATACCCTTATAGCCATGGATGGAAATTATGCCTGTCGGGAAAGACTAAAAGAAGGCCTTAATATCCGATGGATTCCCCTCCGGATCCACAAGAAAGAAGAGTTAAAGAATCTTTTTCTGTTTAGAAGGCTGTTACAGGAGATTCAGCCGGATTTGTTACTCACCTACAACTGGGGAGCTATAGAATGGAGCCTGGTCAATCATTTTTTCCCCATTTGCCCCCAGGCCCATACGGAGGATGGTTTTGGACCGGATGAGTTGATAACCCAAAAACCCTGGAGAATCTGGATCCGGCGTTTTTTCCTATCCCACGCTTATAAAATCATTGTTCCTTCTAAGACTTTATATCGCGTAGCACTCCAGACCTGGAGGTTGAGTGAGAAATCCGTGGTTTATATTCCCAACGGCATAGATTGCGAAAAGTATTCAAAACAGGTCCTTTCCAGAAAAGGGTCGGAATGGGAATTTTGTCGAAATAGTCTGGTCATCGGGACGGTGGCAAGGTTACGGAAAGAAAAGAATCTCCTGCGTCTTTTGAGGGTCTTCTCCCGGCTGGCTCCTGAATTCCAGGCTAAACTCCTCATTGTGGGAGACGGCCCTGAGTATCCTCACCTGGTCAGGTATATCGAAGAAAATAAACTGCAGGAAAAGGTCAGGTTACTGGGCCACAGGGAAGATCCGGCTGAAGTTTTAAGCCTGTTTGACATTTTTGCCATTTCATCTGATACAGAGCAGATGCCTATCTCCGTCCTGGAAGCTATGGCCGCAGGATGCCCTGTTGTGGGAACCGATGTGGGAGATATAAAGGATATGGTATCTCCAGAAAACAGAGCTTATATCGGTCCCCGATCCGATGAAGATTTCTTTAGAAGAATGTTAGAAAAGCTCTTGAAAGAGGCACCCCTAAGAGCCTACCTCGGGGAGCAGAACCGGATTCACTGCAGGAGGTTTTTTGAAAAGAAGTGGATGTTTGAAGCTTACGAAAAGGTATATGAAATGAAGTTGTAAACAAATAAATGGGGGCAATGCATGATAACCATTTAGGTCCCCCCTCTCTTTAACCCTTTTCAGGAATAGGTTTTTCTAACCTAACCCCCTAACTCCCATAGACACCGGGATAAGAGGGAGATCCATACCTCACCCTTCCCTCTCTCCCTCCTCGCATGCGGGGAGGGAAGGAGTGGGGTCGGGAAGGGGGAACGGGGGGGTGAGGGTAGAGGATTACAGGGAGGGCCCTAGATTGCGTGTGGCCGATCGGATATGCAAAAAATTAAAATATTTCATCGAATTCTCGGCTGTCTGGGCATGATAGTTTTGTTCTTTTCCTTTTCCTTAAAAACCGCCCGGGCTTTAGAGGTTCCGTTAAAAGTTAAAGAGTATGCCGGTGTTGATCGTATCAACGATCCGGTGACTACAGGAATTCCGCTCCCCCAGGGAGTGGTTATGAAAGAACAGACTTTAAGAATAAAGGATGGGAAGGGGAAAGAGATCCCTTCCCAGTTCAGGGTTTTGTCTCGATGGCCTGATGGAAGCATCAAGTGGGTTTTGGCAGATTTTCAGGCTACGGTCAAATCGGGTAAAGAAACCCTTTATTCTTTGCAAGATGGGGGCGATCCATCAGAAAATTTTCCCCTTTCCCATTTAAAGGTTACAGAAACTAAAGATATCCTGACGGTGGCTACCGGAGCTTTGCAGTTAAGGATCAGCAAGAAGAAATTTAATCTCTTCGACCAGGTTTTTATGGATATAGATGGGGATGGGAAGGAAGATCCCCTTCTGTTGGATCAACTGGATGCGGGAGTCATTATAACCAAAAAAGACAACAAGACCCTTTACCTTTCTTCTTCAGATGAAGCTCCTCAAGTGGTGGTCGAAGAAAAGGGTCCGATGCGGGTAGTGATTCGAATCGATGGCCGACACAACTCCCATACTGAAAATGGAGTCTACAAAGACCAACTCTCTTATCTGGATTATACGGTTCGAATCCATGCCTATAACGATAAGAGTTATCTCAGAGTATTTTATACCCTCAAGAATCCCGATAGATTTACGGCCAGGAATTATCATGAAGGAGGTCCTGGAGTTTTCCACGAGTTTGAAGGCCTGGCCCTCAAGGTAAAGACAAATCTGACGGGTAATAAGAGCTTTATATTGGGTGGTGATAAGCGGGTACAGGCAAAATTAGGTGCGGGGGAGAGGGTGACCCTTTACCAGGATTCCAGTGGGGGACCCCACTGGGGGCCTTCCAAGGACGGAAGCCCTTTTTGGTCCACTTCCTTCCGGGGGTATAAGATTTACAAGAACGATCAGGAGATAAGCTCCGGGTATCGTTCCTCTGGATGGGGTGATCTCAGCAATGCAACCTGGGGACTTACGGTAAGCCTACGCCACTTCTGGCAGAATTTTCCTAAAGGGATTGAGCTGGAGGACTCTGGTTCTGTAATTGTGGAGCTTTTTCCTACAAGGTGGGCAAAACCCCATCGATTTGAAGGGGGTCGATATAAAACCCACGAGCTCTTCTATTATTTTCATTCCGGTCCTGCGGATAAGGCTCAATCCGAAAGAATCCTCCGATCCTTCCAGAATCCCCTCAGAGCCCTGGCTCCAAATACCTGGTATCAGGCGAGTATGGCTTTGGGTTATATGTCGGTTGAAGATGAGAAGCGTTTCCCTCAATATGAAGAGGCAGCCCGGTCGGTTATAGCGTATAAAGGACCCCATGCCAATATGGGGGATATTTACCGGGAGCGGGAAGATAAGGATGAGTACGGATGGCTCAATTTTGGGGATCACTACCGGGCCGGTTGGAAGGATGTTCGCTACTGGGGAAACAATGAATTTGATTTTTCCTATATCCTGTTACTTCAGTACCTTCGCATGAAAGATCATGATATCCGATTTTTTGAAAACGGAGAATATATGGTTCGCCACCTGATCGATATCGACCAGTATCACACCGATAGAGACCTGTTCTGGGCGAATCATGGAATCCATAAGCATGATGCCAGTGGTATTATGGATCATTCCAGGGAACCACAAACCAGTCATTTTTGGATAAGGGGCCTTCTAACGTATTATGTATTGACCGGGGATGAGCTGGCTCTGGAAAGTGCCCAAGAGGTGGGCCAGTGGCTCAAAAACCTTGAAACAGATCCCATTCATAAACCCGGGGATCTGGCCTATGCCGATGAACCCAGAAACCCTGGACAGATTGTACAGGCTTTGATGGATCTTTATGAGGTAACCGGAAATAAAGACTATTTACGTCTGGCCCGGGATGTTATCCGCTGGAAGATAACCCGAAAGTTGGTACCGGCTAAAGTTGGAGCATATTTCGGAGGAGAGGGGGAAACTCTTCCCTGGCAATTGGGATATGCAACGGAAGGCATAGGTCGTTATGCCTTGACCAAACGGGCTTTAGGAGAACCCGATCAAGAAGCAGAAAATAGTTTAATTAAACTCCTGGACTTTTTAAAAACCCCGGTTCCTGATGGACCTTTTTACCAAGACTCTTCTCGTATCGCTTTCATCTGGAGTGCTAAAGATCCTCAAAAAATGGAGCCGTCCCCCAATCTTCAAACCACGACAGACGGTTTTGCCTATGGTTATCTGTTAACAGGTCGAAAAGAGTACTGGGATATGGCCCGGGAGACTCTCAAGCACGTTTTTGATGACGGAACGCATTATTACACCACAACCCTGGCAACCCCTGCTAAAAATGCCGGATTTCATCTGAGATTTGGGCAGATCTACATGGGACTGACTCAACTGAGAAGTCCGGACCGGCAAGGGCTACCTCCCCGCCATTAAGATTTCCTGCTCTCAGACCCTCCCCTGGGTCCCCTTCCCGCTTTTCGGTCTGAACCTCTCTTCCCCCCTCCCTTGAGGGGGCACAGAGGCATAGGTGCCAGCTTAAGCTGAAAAGCCCCGTCAGGGACGAACCATGGGTAGTCCCGGATACAAACGGATACAAATCGGGGGAATTCAATCATTCAGAATTTTTTCAAGCTCCGAAGGAAGCTCCCCTTTCCTCTATATCCCCCTTTCCCCCGCATGCGGGGGAAAGGGGGATATAGAGGAGCGACCGGTTAAACAGGTCGTCCTGCCGGAGCTAACCTTCTTATCCTGGTGTGTAGGGGGTTAGAGGGATGTCTAGCCCCCAGGTCTAATCCTTAACTTGATGCCTGGGGGATCACCCCTACACATGGGGAATTAATATGGCATATAATCGGGTATTTACGGGATTCCCAGGACTTCTTTAGCCGGTGCAAACCGAAAATCCCTCATCAGAGCTCGGAGTTTCTTCTCCGTCTTATCCAGATTGACGTAATGACGAAATCGAGTCAAATGGCCGACCTGATTTATCCTGGGTTGGTCGGGATCTAACTCCCAGGGGTGCAAATATACCATCACCGGTTGACCTTCTTGATTTATTTTGCGGAGGCCCCAACGAAGGAAAAAATAGGGATAAAGACGCAAGTAGCCCCCTCCGGCGATAGGTATATTGGTACCCCAAAAACTGAGGGTAGAGGGGGGAAATTCGATGAGGCTTCCCAATCTTCCCTTGTCGATTACATAAGGAAATCGCCCGGCGTCGGGAATTCCATAACGATCATGTTTAATGGGAAAGATGCTGGAATCGTACTGGATTCCATTTTTGAGGAGGACTTCAAGGGCCCAAAGGGTTTCTCTGATGATGGAATAAGTAGGAGCCCGGTAGCCTACCACCTTGGTACCCGAGATATCCTCCAAAATTTGAATAGATTTGGATACATCCTCTTCAAATTCTTGTCTGGTCTGCTTATAAATAACTTTATGGGCATATCCATGGCAGGCAACTTCATGCCCTTCGGTACTGATCAGTTTTACGATTTGGGGAAATCGTTCTGCAATCCAGCCCAAAACAAAAAAAGTCGCTTTAACCCGGCTCTCGGCCAGTATTTCTAAGATCTTGTTGGTATTTGCTGTAACCCGACTTTCATATTGATCCCAGGTATCGAAATGGATAAAGCGGCTGAAAGCTTCAACTTGATAATAATCCTCAACATCAAAGGTTAATGCATTAATCGGAAGAACTTTCATAAAGAATGTTTTACTTTTTCGCATGGGAAGTTTGGGGAATATATTGATACAGACCTGCGGAAGTTCCTACATATAATCGGCTGGGGTTTTGAAGATCTGTGAGAATCGACCGGACATGAACCTTAAGATTGTTTTGGTCTATTTGTTCCCAGGTTGATCCCCCATCAGAACTTTTATATACTCCACTTCCATTCATACTTCCCACATAGATCAGATTTGGGTTAAAAGGATCCACGGTTATGGATCCGATTTCCAGGACATCTAATTTAGATTGACTTTTCTCCCACGTAGTTCCACCATCTGTACTTTTAAAGAGACCTTTCCGGGTACCGGCAAATACCACGTTGGGCTCATCGGGCTTAACAGTTAAAACCAAAACCGGCATATCTATGAGGCCATCGGTTAGTTTGATCCATCCCGTCCCCTCTGGATCTGTTCGATAGATGCCGTTATCTGTTCCAGCATAGAGAATATTTTCATTGATAGGATCCAGGGCCAGGGAGTAAACACGAGAGGAACTTAATCCGGCTGGCGTCCAGGTAGTTCCCCCATTGGTTGTTTTAAAGACTCCCGCCCCGGTTCCGGCATATAGCCTATTCAAGTTTACAGGATCTTGCAGGAGAGAAAGAATTTTGAGATTACGCAATCCCTTACTTTTTTTCTGCCAGCTGGCTCCACCGTTGAGGGTTTTAAAGACCCCGTTATGGGTTCCTGCATAAAGAAGTCCCGGTACACGGGGATCTATCACCAGTGCCTCAACATTGGTATCCAATAACCCATTGTTGGAACGGATCCAGGTAATTCCTCCATCTTCACTTTTGAAGATGCCTCCAAAACTTCTATCATAGGGTACCCCCACATATAAGGTTTTGGGGTTTTTTGGATCCTGAACGATGGTTTTTATATAGGTATGGGTGATTCCCGTGGCTGCACGTAGCCAACTTTTTCCACCATCCTCTGTTATTAAAATCCCCCCGTCTTCGATTCCCGCATAAATACGGTTAGGGTCTTCGGGATCCATAACCAGGGATTCTACAATAATAGATTTATCGGTTATAGGGGTCCAGTTTATTCCTCCATTGATACTTTTGAAAATACCCCCTACCGTACCGGCATATAAGATATTTGGATTTCGGTAATCCAGGACAAGGGCCTGGGTTCGAATGTTTGCCAACCCATGCCTCTTTGTAAACTTAACCCATTGATTTCCCCCGTTAACGGTTTTAAAGATTCCATTACAGGTTGCCGCATAAATAACATCCGGATCCCCGGGATCCATGATTAAAGCAAAAACATCTGAATCTAGATCCATGCCAACTGTGACCTTGTGCCAGGTCTCTCCGGCATCCAGGCTCTTATAAACCCGTCTCCAACTTCCGGCATACAGAATATGGGTATCAATGGGATGAATAACCAGGGATTCGATTTCAATATGTTCGAGTCCCTGGCTCTTCCTCTCCCAGGTAAGCCCTCCATCCTGGCTCTTATATACCCCGTTTAAAGTTCCCGCATACAGGATCTCCGGGTTCTGTGGGTCAAATTTCAGAGTTCGAACACTTACAGGCTCCAGGCTGCTAACCCGGCTCCAGGATTGTCCTCCATCGGTACTTTTAAATAAACCTCCTTTATTCCAGAGACCCCGCGTGCCCACATAGAGGGTTTCTGGATGTTCCGGGTGTGGAACAATAGCTTCAATGACCAGGCCACTTTCTCCCAGTCCGGGCTTTAACTCCGTCCAGGAAAGTCCCTTATCTTCACTTTTATAAATTTTTCCATCATTGGTTCCCGCATAAAGGACTTGAGGGTCATGGAAGTTTAAGGCAACGGTCTTAATATCTCCCCCATAGGGACCCCTTACAATCCATTCTTCTTCCGCCCAGATGTTGGGGATAAAAAAACCTAGAAAAGTCCATAAAAAAATTAAAACCTTCCCCTCTGGGAAAGCTATTTTCTTCCTTGAAGAAACTGCTTTCACAATCCCGATGAGATGATCCTTATATCGCTCCATAATCCAGACTAAGGATGAGAATTGAGCCTGGGGCTTCTTTCCATCCACCATCTTCTCATCTCCATCCTACTTGTTTCACACTTCCTTTATCATTCTTACCTTAGGTACTGGATTTTTTGATGTTAAACTCTGGTATTGACGGTGATTTTAAACCGGTAGAGGAAATAACCTCAGTTTCTCAGGTTGTCAGAGTATCTATAAAGCTTTACCATGCTGTGGATTGCTTCCAAAACATAGTCTTTTAATGAAAAACCCGTTTCCTTAGAAAAACGGGTTTTTCATTCCAGACATTTTTATGGCGAGATTGCCCTTATGGATTGAGTCATAGGGCAATCTCTTTTTATCAGAAGCTTGTTTTCAGGGTTTGAGGAAAATCAACTCATTTATTTAAATGGAACTCTATAGATTTCCACTCTTCTATTCTGGCGTCGTCCTTCTTCAGTTTCATTGGATGCAACGGGGTTCTCAGAGCCATGGGCTTCTATGGTAATACGGCCTGGATCAATTCCATGGCGTCTGACCAGATAATCTCTCACCGCTTCGGCCCGTCTTTGAGATATACGCCGATTCGCTTCTTCAGTGCCTACGTTGTCCGAATAACCCCTGAGAACAATACTCTGATCTGGGAATTGCTGGAGTGAAGTTGCAATATTGTCCAGGATAGCTTTGGCAATATTATCTAAGCGGGCGCTGCCGGGTCCGAAATTAACGGTACCTTCCAGAACTTCTTCACAAGTTACTTCAACTGTTACAGTCCGTGTAATGTCGCAGGCCGGATCTCCATCACTGACCTTCACTGTAATGTCGAAGGTTCTAGATGGGGCACCCAGTTCGCGGCAGCTTGGAGCTATCCAGGTAACCTCTGGGCCGGATCCTTCAATTCGACCTCCCGTAGCACTCCAGGTGTAGGTCAATGGAGACGGTCCTGCATCGGGATCCCGGGCCTCAACTCGAATTTGAACACTTCCACCTCCGGTGACTTTATCCGGGCTTGCAGTCATCGTGGTGATCTCCGGGCACTGATTACGTACGACAGGTGGCGGAGCCGGTGTCGGAGCCGGTGGTGGTGGGGTCGGTGTTGGCGTTGGAACCGGTGGCGGAGCAGGTTTCGCTGCAAAGGTATAGGTAAGACCACCAAAAATATGACTTACAGGGGCCTCGGGAACCGGTTCATCTCCTGCAAGCTTACCCCCCCATCCTCCGGTAATGGCTAATCCGTTGGAGAAACCCAAACGAATCCCTACAAGTCCTTCTCCTCCATCATCCACATTGTCCAGAGGACTTTCCTTCGAATCACTCTCACTTCGGGTTTCATGGAAGAACTTGGCTTCTCCAAAGATAGAAAATCGACTGGTGGCACTTCTGGCTACCGTCACTTCAACCCCGCCTCCATAAAAGACGGCATTTTCAAAAATTCCCTGGGTACAAATCCCTGCCGCAACACTTTGAGGAACCATGCAGTTAGCCGTAACGGTATCCCCCTCTCCGGAGAAGAAGTAACTCACATTTCCATACAGGGTCAGAGGGCCAGCATGTTTGCTGATAATACCTCCCAATTCAAAATCCGTTGTCCCACTTCCCAGACCTTTATTTTCATCTCCGGAAGGAAAAGAAACCCTCCCAAAAACTCCAATTCCAGGTACGCCTCGCCTATCCAGCACCAGACTCACTTTACCGACTAAATTGATATCTCCAATCCCACTTTCATCGATCTCTGGAAGACCAAATTCTGAATCTGCTTTGATCCGTACATAAGGAACCATCCCACCAATCTCGATTCGGTCAGTTATCCCAAAAGTCCCAACAACCCTTAACTGAAAAATATCCAGATCTCGAGGATCTGCGGGTAGAGCTGATTGGGTAAAATCCCCATATACTCCTAGAGAAAAACCTTTATGGCCTACGGTATCAGCTCCAAAGAGGGAATAGAGTCCGGTTGTTCCAAATTTCGTGGGGACATACCAGTAAGGTAGATGGGAATCAGGAAAGGATTGCTCAGAACCTCCAACTTCAGTTGTCTCTGCAGCATTCACGAGATTAAAAAGACAGAGGGTAAAAAACATAAGAGAACCAAGAATAGCTATACGTCTCTTTCTCATTACAAACCTCCCTTCTTTTCAGGATTAACGGGTATAACTCCATAAGAACATGACTTCCAAGTAACGAAAAATAAACCCTAACCTAGAGGTTGAAATAAACCCCTTTGAGCATTTCACGAGAATGAGTCTATCAGTTCACTCTTGTCTAACGACCACCCCCTTTAGGAGTAGGAAAAGATTTATTTGTCTAGCAGGTTTTACAGTTTTTCCCTATTTATCCTGTAGAACCTGCATAAGAAGAAAACGTCAGCCATTGAAAAAGCAGCCCTTAACTCATAGAGGATCTTAGGAATGTAACTAAGTAAGGTTATAAAATCACCGGCCTGGATTCCTACTCTGTATCCAAAAAAATAGAAAGCAATTTTCTTACCATACTACATCTTTAGTCCTATTAAATTCACTTCAATTACCTGAATGGTTTCATGGGAATATCTTTTATCTACAATAAATAATTTATTCTAAGTATAAGATGGAAGATTTTAAATTTTATGAATTTTAAGAATTTTTA
The DNA here is from genome assembly GCA_035559535.1 of Candidatus Limnocylindrales bacterium. Taxonomy (NCBI): domain Bacteria; kingdom Bacillati; phylum Chloroflexota; class Candidatus Limnocylindria; order Candidatus Limnocylindrales; species Candidatus Limnocylindrales bacterium. Next base: position 15,930 of record DATMBG010000035.1, on the reverse strand, counting down.
CGAATTGAATCTTTCCCAAAAAAGTTGTATCTCGTGGTTTTCAGCCTTTGTAGAAAGGTTCTGGGTATCAGACAAATCCCATAAAGAAGATATGGTACCAGCCCAGGATTGTCAATCATAAAGTTCCAAAAACTATGGAATTTTTCCAGAAAAGTTAGTCCATTTTCTCCTGGACCCACTTCATTCTTCTTCAAAAGGATGTTTAAAACAGCGTACTAAATTACGTTGTAAATTAATTATAAAAAGAATTTAACTGATTTCTTGCAAATTTTATAAATTTGGAAGTTTTCGTCTATCCAAAAGCTGTTTCATTATTTATTTGCTTCTCGGTTTTTCCCTCCTTGGGCTGTTTCATTTTCTTTCAACCCTTACAACCTCTCTCTTACCTGTCGTAGAAGTATCTGGATCAAGTTGTTCTATTCTATGAAATGGTAAATCCCTTGCTTCTCTGATTCCGGAACAAACAGTCCATAAATTTGTTGAGTACTCAGACCGATTTGCGTTTCGTGGAGTCAAGGGTCGGTTTGAAACCGACCCCTTAAGGAGAGGAAAGGCAATGGAATCGAAGGAATTCTTGAAATAACGAATACTCAAAGGGAGTATCCCAGGTTATTTCCCGATAAAGCTAAACCACTCGAAAGAGCGGGGCGGAAAACCACTACCTAAAGTAAATTTTTACCATGGTAGAAGGGTTGCCGAAGGAAATCGTAAAGCAAGAATTAAGTCTTTCCGCTTTTTACCTTATTTTTTACTACTTTCCTGATTTCCTCAATCCAAAACAGAAGGATCTGGTTTCCGTTTCTGAAGGTGCTACCCGGTAAATTCTTAAAAAGAGTTTTAACCAGTCTTCAGAGAAATCCCTTGCTTCTCCGCTCCGGGCGTTTCTTGCCTGAGGGAGAATAGGGAATCCTTCTGAGCCTGTGTCCCGCCCGGGCTTTTTTCGTGGCTTATCTAATCTTTATGGGAGATCTCCAACCTGTATTGGGTTATCCATAGGCTAGTAAACTCTCTAGCCCATGCTTAGAAAGGGTAGGCAATGAAAAAAACTCTACTATGGGGTCGTATAGAGAAGAGGATGGTTTTCCCCGGATCCAGGGTCAAATCTTCTCAAAATCCTCATCTGATCGTCTTCTTAATTATATTCCTTTTATTTTTATTTTCTGATACCCAAACCTATGCTTTAGAGGTTCCCTTAACCGTCAAAGAGACTGCAGGGGTTGGAGCCGATGGTTATCCTGTCACCGCCGTCGTTCCTCTTCCCTTCGGTCAATATCGGGATCCCAACATCTTTCGTATCATCGATGCTTCGGGCAATACGGTACCGGCCCAATTTAACGTCTTAAATCGCTGGTGGGGCAAAGATAACAGCATCCGCCATCTCCTTATCCATTTCCAACCCACTATTCCCCCCTTTACCTCCCCCGGCACCGGAGTCGCCTCCTACTTTCTCAGGGATGATGGTCTGGGAAATCCGACTTCTACCGGCCTGAGCGTCACAGAAACTTCTACCGATATAACTGTGGTGACAGGTCCTCTTAAGTTTACCGTAAAAAAAACCGGTTTTAATCTCTTCAATGAACTGTGGTTAGATCAGAATAATAACGGAGTTTTTGAAGCTTCGGAACAGATCATCATGGCCAACGCTCAGAATGGGGGTAAGTTCGTGGGTCGATTGGCCGGAGATATACAGTTGGATTCTTCCCTATCCAGTACCACCGTTCAAGTGGAGGAGTCCGGTCCGATGCGGGTGATTATCCGGGCAGAGGCTCCCACGATTTATAACAGCACCACCGATCATAAACACGGATTTGCCGTTCGTATCTATGCCTATGTTGGTAAACCCTTTGTCAAAGTCGATTACCAGCTCCAAAACTCGGCCAAAAACAAAGCCTACGCCTGGCCCCTCTACTTTGAAGAGATGAATCTGGAATTACGATTAAATCTGGTTACCAATCCTACAGTCAGGTTTGGGTTAGGGAACGGCTCGGTTTATCAGAGATCTGCCGGTAATGGTTTATATCTGGCTCAAGAGTTCCACAACAGTTTTAAGATTTATGATCTGGCAACGGGCGGTGTACTGAGTTCGGGAAGCCAGCCAGAAGGGTTTATAGATGTCAGTGATGGGAGTCGAGGGGTTACAGCGATGATTCGTAACTTCTGGCAGATGTGGCCTAATGGATTGGAAGTGGACGGCCAAAACAAACTCTCTTTGCAGTTGTTTCCGAGATGGAGTGCCCAGTGGTACCAAGATCAGATCAGCCCTATCGGTTTATACTGGCTGGAAGACATGCAACATGTTTACAAAGAGACGATGCTCTACTTCCACGGAACTTCGAGTTCCACTACTGAACTGATCAACCTGGCCAAGACTTTCCAATATTATCCGGTGGTTACATTACCCACGAATTGGTATCAACAGACCCAGGTCACTCTGGATTTGGGAGGTGTAATCCCTTATACCCAGAAGATTTCAACCAATGATCAACGTCAACTGACGTACCCCCTGAATGCTTATACGGTAGGAGATACTACCTACCAGTTTAACTGGGTTAATTTCGGAGATCGGGACTTGTATCGAAAGCGATCCTGTCAGACGGGGGGATGGCCTTATGGATTGGGGGCGTGGATCGTGACAGAAAATCCCAGTGATTACTTTGCTTTGGAAGAGCGGGCCATCGGGGAGTTAAACCTTCGTAAACAGTGGATGGCCCAGTATATCCATGATCAAGATTGGAATTTTCTAAGATTGACCGAGAATCCCTATTGTGAAGGAGCCTGGAGAAGGTTTGATGGGTGGAGCGTACCCCGGATGGATGCCCCCTATTTGAGCGGGAGTGGGGGTCCAGTGTGGTATGCTCGGGACAATGAACATGGATGGTTTTACCATGTAGATGAAGCCTATAATTTGACCGGGAATCCATGGATCAAAGACTGGTACCGGTTCATCGCCGAATTTAGAAGGACGTCCCTGGAGCGATTGGATCCGGTTCCCGATAGATCCAGTCGGGCCTTAGGTCATTCTTTAAATCATGCTCTGCAAGCCTATAAAGCAACGGGAGATACCAGTATCCTGACCCGGTTCAAGGACCATATCAGGAATTTTCTCAGACCCGATCAGGACCCCGGATATGGGGATCAATTATCCAGTGTAGAAAGTACAGGGGGCGGATTTCAAACCGGGTACCTGGCTCGGGCCCTTATTGACTATCTGGAAGAAGTTCGCGGCGAAGACTGGCAGGCCTATGCCGAGGGATTCAATTACTTATCGGGATTGATGGAATGGAATTACCATTATGGAAATTTTTCCTATTTTTATGATGCCCGTACGGGTAAGCGGAAGGATTCCAATACCGGAAGTTATGGGACGTATAGTGCAGGGACAGTTCCATCGGATGGAACAGGGCTGACATTGGTTGACCCTGAAGCCTGGTATTATTGGCACACGGGAAAGCAGAAGTATTGGAACCATGTCACGCAGTATGTGATAGGTGGGTTAAACGGAGGAGCCAGGCCCTATGGAAATTTCACCACCTGGAGTGGGCAATTTGAGGGACGGTATTATCTTTTTGTCAAGAACACGCCCCGACCCGATACGACCCCACCTCCGGCAATTACCGATCTAAAAGCCGTTATTAGCGGTTCCAGTATTCTATTAACCTGGACGGCCCCCGCAGTTCCTGACCTGGCCCGTTATCACATCGTCTGGAGTACAAAACCCATCTCTGAAACGAGTACTCCAGATACCAGTGTCACAAACTGGTGGGCCGCAAAAGCCGTGGGTCCAAATCTGATTCCTAACCCTGGAACCCAGCAAAGTCTGGTTATTAACCCTTCTTCTGCAACTCCTTTCTATGCCGCCATCTTTACCTTTGATCAGGCCGATAATATGAGTGCCATGTCCAACGTAGCCCAGGCTACTTCTTCTCCCGTCCCCACTCCTGTTCCCACATCTACGCCGACTCCTGCTCCAACGGCGACTTCAACTCCCACGCCGACGCCTTCCCCGGCCGATATAACCCCGCCTACTCTTTTTAATATCACCCTAACTGCTCTGACCTCATCTGGTGTGACCATCAACTGGAATACCAGTGAAGTTTCCGATACCCAGGTCGAATACGGCGTGATGACGGCTTATGGCCAATCCACCTCTGTGAATCCGACTTTGACGCTCTCTCACTCTCAAATTCTCTCCAATCTGATCCCCAATACCCTGTATCACTATCGAGTTAAATCTAGGGACGCTGCAGGTAATCTGGCCATTTCTTCAGATCTAACCTTTACAACGTTAGGAACCTCAACTGGTACCGTTTATACGGTTGATGCAACGGCCACACCAGCTGGGAATGTTTATAACAGCCTATCGTCCCTTCTGGCTACGAAGAAACTGGTCGGAGGAGATATCGTGCAGATTCGCTCCACCGGAATTTACAAGGATCGGATTGTCTTAACCGGAAATCACTCGGGTACACCTGGAAATCCGGTAATTATTAGAGGTATAGATCCGACACGGGCCGTATGGGACGGCACCAATGTCAATGTAGATACTTACGGTTATTTATGGAAGTTTGATTCGACGAGCCATGATATCGAGCTTCAACACATCGAAATACGAAATGTCCAGCCGGGACCCGATAAAAACAACCGTGCAGTTTACATCTTGGGGACTAATATTACCCTCCGGGATTGCTATATCCATCACAATCCGAACGGGATCTTCTCCTATCTCCCTGCGACCAATACAGTTATCGAGGGTTGTGAAGTCGCCTATAATGGCGTGGATGGTTTTGAGCACAACTTTTATATGCAGGGTATCGGAACCCACATTCGCTTCAACTACATTCACGATGCCATCGGAGGAATAAACATCAAGGATCGTTCATTGCCGGATTCCCAGGGGATTGCTGTAGAAGTTGCCTACAATCACATCAGTCATGCGCAGCAGGGGGGTTATGAGTTAGACTTCAGCGGAAACCCTTCAGCTGGTGGAGTAGCGCAGAATGCCCTGGTGATCGGAAATATTATTGAGAAGGGGAGTACCGGTAATCAGTCCTTGCTGATCCTGTTCGGCAATGATGGACGACAGGGGACCTTACAGATGTATAATAATACCCTCATAGCCTTGTCTAACACGACACCCCTCTTCACCCTGACTGGTTCTGCCTCTGCGTCGGTCATCAACAACATTTATTATGGAAGTACCAAAGTAAGCTCAGGTAATACCACGGGAACCATTCAGGGACAGTCCAACTGGTTTCAAACCGGTACCGTGGTTCCAACAGGTTTTACGGATACCATTTTGGGAACGAATCCGGGTTTTGTAGATATGGTGAATAAAGATTATCATCTGACTCCTGGGGCCTCTGTAGTGGATGCCGGCATTATACCCCCGGTGGTTCCCCAATGGCAGTATGTAACCGAACAGAGTTTTACCGTACGCCCGGTCAATGGTAATGGAATCGATATCGGGGCCTATGAAGCGGATTCCATTCCTTCCACCCCAACTTCCACTCCGATTCCAACGGCCACTCCCCCTCTTGTTCCAACTCCGATTTCCACTCCCGTTCCAACTCCGATTCCAACGGCCACTCCCACGCCAACCCCCAAAGTTAAATCAAAACCACGCCCAAAATCTACCCCCACTCCGGTTCCGACGGCTACTCTGACGCCTGTTCCGACGGCCACCCCCATACCCGTTCCGACCATTACCCAGGCTCTTATTCCAGTTTCTAACCCGGTTAATCCATCCGCCCCAGATTCTCCATCTTTACAGACGGCTCAAAGTTGGGGTATAGCCGGAGATATTCCGATGCCGGCGGATTACGATGGAGATAACAAAGCAGATCTGGCCGTCTTCCGGCCTTTTGACGGGAATTGGTATCTCTTGCTGAGTTCAAGTACAAGTCCTTTCATTCAACCCTGGGGGGTTTTGGGGGATCAGCCTGTAACAGGGGATTATGATGGAGATAAAAAAGCGGATTTTGCCGTATTTCGCTCCTCCACGGGAACCTGGTTCATTCAGAAATCTTCAGGAGGAACGCTCATGAAAAGGTTTGGAAAAGCCTTGGATATTCCCGTTTCCGGGGATTACGATGGAGATGGACTGACCGATCTGGCCGTCTTCCGGCCTTCCACCGGAATTTGGAGGATTAAACCTTCCCGGGGAGGGGCTGTCGTCACCAGAGTATGGGGCCAAAGTGGGGATATTCCTGTACCGGCCGATTATGATGGAGATAAGATTACCGACTTGGCCATCTGGCGACCAACGGAAGGAAAATGGTATATCCAGTTATCAACGGGTGGATTTAGCATCCTCTCCTGGGGACAGATGGGAGACCTCCCGGTGGTTGGGGATTATGATGGGGACGGCTTCACAGATATAGGGATCTTTAAGCCGGCTTCAGGGGAATGGGAGATTAAGTTCTCAAGCCGTGAAGTTACTGTTAAAGAGCCATTGGGGCGGAAGGGAGATGTTCCGGTACCGGCCGATTATGATGGGGATGGCAGAACAGATCGGGCAGTTTGGCGACCAACGGAAGGAAAATGGTACCTGGACCATTAGTACTTTAGTTTTGTTTAACTTTTAAGTAGCCCTTCCCCCTTTCCTCCCCGCATGCGGGGAGGAAAGGGGGAAGGGCTGAGGGAGGGGAGTTGAGGGTGAAAGCAACCCTAGGAGGTCAAAATTAAGGTAACAGGATATTAGAATTTTTGAGAATTTTTGGCTAAAAAAGGTGTGAGTTTACATCTGAACGGAATACTTCCCGCAGCTCGTCCCAGTATCCCCTGTGGGATCTCTGGAGGAGGGAAGCCTCTCCAAAACCCCAAGGGGTGAGTTTTCTCTACGGCTGAAAGCCTACCTCTTCCTTTATCCAGTCTTCTAAAAACCTCTTTTTGCTTACGTTTATCCCAAATTAATCCTTTAACATATGACTCTTTTTTATATTTTATTTCTTATTTTAATACTAAATATCCTAACTAAATCTCTTTTGAGATTATGGTATAAAATATGCTATAATAGTTTTTATTATACATTAAATGAAAAAATAGTTAAAAATAATAAAAATATATTACTTTATCTTAATAGATTCAAAATTTTAATCCAAGGTTTTTGAAGAAATTTTAAATCTTATCCAATAAAATGGGCTAAAATAGCTGGAAATAGCTAAAAATATCATTTTAGGATAGTATTTTATCTTTTCAGTATAAAAGGAGGTATTAGCGTGAGAATTCTTACCTTTACGACCCTTTTTCCCAGTTATGGTTCTCCCCTCCATGGACTTTTTGTTAAAGCACGGATGGAAGCCGTTGCCGAGTATTGTCAGGTAGAGGTGGTGGCCCCCATCCCCTGGTTTTCATCCCTTCGGCCATCCAGAAGTTACGGTCCTTCTTCCGAAGTTAGATATAAAGAATGGATAGGCAAGTTGCAGGTCTATCACCCACCTTTTTTCTTTATACCTAAAATAGGCAAGGGGTTAGATGGTTGGGGGTTATTCCTAAGCGCTTATGCTGCGTGCAAGAAACTACAGCGTTATTTTCCCTTTGATCTTCTGGATGTTCATTATGCCTACCCAGATGGGTATGCCGGCTATTTGATGTCCCGTGCTTTTAATAAGCCTTATACGGTAACCATTCGGGGTAGTGATATCAATGTCTTGGCCCAGGATCCTCTACGCCGTCGGCTCATTTACAAGGCTCTTTCCAGGGCAAATCGTGTAATTGCCGTTTCGAGGTCCCTCAAGGAAGCAACCGTTCGCCTGGGAGTTCCTGAAGAGAACATTACCGTGATCCCCAATGGGGTAGACTTAGCCACCTTTTTTCCCATGGACCGACGGGTGGCAAGAAAGACCCTACATCTCCCCACAGATAAAAAAATCCTTCTCTCTGTAGGCCGGTTGACCGAGTTAAAAGGGTTTCATTTATTGATAGAGGCCATGGGAAGTTTGGTTAAAAGGTTTGGGGAGGATCTTCTCCTGGTTATTGTGGGGGGAGAGGCTGAGAGGGGAAATTTCAGAGCTTATTTGGAGAAAAGAATAACCGAACAAGGACTTGAACGGTATGTTTTGCTGGCCGGATCTAGACCACCCCATGAGCTTCGGGTTTGGTACAATGCGGCCGATTTGTTTTGTTTAGTAAGTTCTCGGGAGGGTTGTCCCAATGTTTGCCTGGAAGCGCTTGCCTGTGGGGTGCCGGTGGTAGCGACCCGGGTGGGGGGAATTCCTGAAATTATCTGCGCACCCGATTATGGGCTTCTTATCCCTGAACGGGAGGTCGAAGCCATTGCAGCAGGGATTGGGCAGGGGTTAAAAACAAAATGGGATACCGAGAAAATTGTTCTCTATGCCCGGCAACAGAGCTGGGCGCGTAAAGCTAAAAAAGTCGTTGAAGTCTTTGAAGCCATTTGCCGAAAACCTCTCAAAAGAACCGAACAGGTCTCTTATTTCTAACGGGTACTTCTGCCATCACAGAACCTGATCCTCGTTAAGGACAAGGTATGTTACAGATTTTATTTAAGAATTCTGCCGTTTACGCCGTGGGAATCATCCTGAGTCGTTTGGTCGGTTTCCTGATGATTCCGGTATATACCCGCGTGCTGACGCCTTCAGATTATGGGGTGATTGAAACCATTGTGCGGTTAGTGGATATTTTAAGTATTCTCCTTGCTTTGGGTATGAGTGAAGCCCTCTTACGCCATTACCATGAAGTAAAGGATGAAAGGGAGCGCCAGGCGCTGGTCTCCACAACCCTTATTCTGATGGTAGGGGTTATAATAGCCGGGATTTTACTTCTCCAGCCGATAATCCCCGGGTTAACTTATCTTCTTTTTGGAAACTTAGACCAGGTCCCCTATGTCAGGGTGGCCCTGGTGGGAATGATGATCGGGAACCTTATCCCCCTTCCCCTCACCCTATTTCGAGCCGAAGGGAAAGCCTGGCGTTTTACGGTTATATCCCTGCTTCAACTGATCTTTCAATTGACCCTGAATATTATATTTGTGGTCTGGTTACAGGAGGGGGTATGGGGTGTGGTCTTGAGCATTTTGATTAATGGCGTGTTCTGGAGTACCGTCCTTATTCTCTATGTCCTGAGTTCTGTGGGGTGGAAGTTAGAAGGGCGATGGATCCCTCCCCTCTTTAAATACGGTTTACCCCTGGTACCTGCCGCTCTGGCTCAATTTCTGCTTCACTTTAGCGATCGTTTCTTTTTGGTACATTATACCAGTACAACCGAAATCGGCCTGTACTCCCTGGCCTATCGACTGGGGATGTTGGGGAGTGAAATGTTCAATGCACTGAATTGGGCCTGGTGGCCCTGGGTGTTTCGGGTTGCTTCTCGCTCAAATGCAGAGAAAGAACTACAAAAAGGGGCTTCCCTTGTTTTGGTACTTTCTGCCTTGATTTGTGCCGGTGTAAGCCTGTTTGCCGATCCGATCATCCGTCTGATCGCTGCGCCTTCTTTCTGGAAAGCGGCTCCGTATGTACCTGTTTTGTCCCTTGCTTATTGGTTTTTTACCGCTACGACCCCGTTAAGTATTTCTGCCCGTCTGGCCAAACGAACCGATCTTTTTGCCGTTGCCAACGCTTTGGCTGCAGGGGCCTGTCTGTTATTCAATTTCTGGCTTATTCCTCGCTACCAGGTCTGGGGAGCCATAACCGCTACCCTGGCTTCGTTTATTCTACTGGTGGCTCTGGTCCTGTATGCCTGCCGGCGGATAGCTCCCTTTAAACATAACTGGAACTTAATCACCCTCAGCATCCTGGGTCTCTGTGTGACCGCCTGGTGGAGTAACTGGATCCATGTACCAGAACCCTTTGCTTTACTATGTCGTGGAATGATATGGCTGGGTATGGCAGCCGGCCTGCTCTTCTGTTTTGTCCGTCTGTATTCTCTGCATTTAGAGAATTCCCCTCTCTTTCCCAGAATTTTATCCTGGGTGAAGATGAATGGTAATCTTTAACTTATAAGGGTATAAAGTATACGTTTATTACCAACTGTAATGGCACAAAATTTGATAGCGGTAAGGAGCATAAGAAGTTGGTTAAGTAGATGGTCTTAATCTAGAAAATATAGTCTTATTTTCTTCAGTTGGATCATGTTGAGAGGAGATACAGCTCTATGAAGAAAATCTTCCCAGTATTACTTTTATTGACTTTATTTATCCTCGCAGGGAGTTATCACGTAGAGGCCGTTCCTATTACGCCTACTGATCTGGATACCGTTATGCCGGGTTCTTTGTTTGCGGGACCCATCACCGGCAGCTTTATCAATTCCAGTGGAAATAGCATAGGTAGTACCACCAACACGGTTTATTATAATCCAAATCCGGGCATTTATACCTACGTGGAGGGAGTTACTCCGGGGGTTGATTCTGTTTCAGAATTTAACACAAATTTTGTCCCCTCAGGGTGGAACGGAGTTGCCGGATTCAGTTTCAGTGGGGCCAATTCAGCCGGTGTAGGCTCGAACAACATTACTATAACCCAAAATTCCAATGGAACCCTGAGTTGGAATATGAATACAAATAATTTTAACTCTGCGACCAGCATAGACTTTTTCTTTCAGTCTACGGATCCGCCGGGTTTTAACACATATAATTTAATCAGCAGTAATACGGTTGGAACCTCTGTGTCCTATGCGCCTGTTCCCGAGCCTGCAACCTTACTGCTTGTTGCAAGCGGGCTGGCAGGAATGCTAGGCCTGGGGAAAAAGTTGTTGAGCTAAATCCTCCGGACTCTCATCTAAGAAATAAGAAAAAAGATCTATATGGAAGAAAGTAGATCTTTTTTGCCTTAATGTGGGCTTAAGGGGTCGGATCGTTGGCCCCTTTTCCCCTTCTCTTTCGGGGGTAATTTTTTCTAACCTGACCCCCTGACTCCCTTCCCGACATGGGAAGGGAGAACTTGGGCATAGGCACCAGGATAAGGCGCCCCCACCCGGTCCCCCCTCCCGACTCCCCCCGTCCACGGGGGGGCAGAGGAAGAAACTTCGCTTCAAAGTTCCTGCTGTAAAAAATTTCGACAGGAGATATTTTCAGCTTGGACCTCTCTCTTCGACGAAAAGATCCGACAAACCTTTAAAGAGGGAAGGATGTATTTGGGATAAAGGGGTGTAAAAATTTTCGACACCTAAGAAGCCTGGAGGAGCTTGTTATTTATAACCCTCTGTTTTTCTGGAATTTTCAGCTATTTGGGGGATGTAAAAATTTTCTACTTCATTTTCTTCCAAACCCACCCCCACCCGGGGTTCGGATACTCACGATATCGTTGGCTTTGAGGGTTAGGCTGCATTTAGAGGGGAGGGGTATTTCCTGGTCATCTCGAATCAGGTAGTTTTCCCCCTTTTGTCCGGGCTCCCCGCCTTGAAGACCGTAAGGGGCAAACTTCCTTCGATCCGAGAGGATGGTAAAGTGGGCCTCCTGGAGGACCTGGATATCCCGGCGGATTCCATCCCCTCCCTTATAACGTCCTGCCCCCCCGGTTCCACGCCGGATGTGGTAACGAGTCACCCGAAAGGGATAAGCATATTCCAGAGCCTCAATGGGGGTATTCATGGTATTGGTCATGTGGGTATGAATCCCGTCAAGGCCATCTCGATCGGGTCGTGCCCCCATACCCCCCGCGATGGTTTCATAGTAGGTGTAGTAGCGCCGTCTTTTCGGATCATATCCCCCCAGGGTGAGGTTATTCATGGTTCCGGAACTGGCCGCAGGGATACGGTCTGGCAGGGCCTGGGATAGAGCTCCCAGGAGGACGTCGACAATCCGCTGGGAGGTTTCCACATTTCCACCTGCTACGGCGTGGGGGGGTTCAGCATTGACAATACTTCCCCTGGGGGCTATGATTTCGATAGGGGTCAGGCAACCGCTATTGGAAGCAATATCCGCATTGACACATAGCCGAAAAACATAAAAAACCGCCGATACGGTAATGGCGTAGACACAATTCAAACACCCTTTTACCTGGGGGGAGGACCCGGAGAAATCTACCTTCGCCCGATCCCCCTGGATGGTGATCTTTACAGCAATTTTAACGGGATCCTCGGTGATACCGTCATCGTCTAAAAAATCTTCGTAGGTATATTCGCCATCGGGCATTTTTGCAATCAGATTTCGAACCATTCGCTCTGAATAGGCTTTCAGGTGACTGATGTATTCGGTTACTTCGGCGGAGCCGTATTTGTTGAGCATATCTAAGATTCGACGTTTTCCTATTTCATTGGCTGCAATTTGAGCCCGGAGATCGCCTTCACGTTCTTGAGGGGTTCGAACATTGGCCAGAATCAGGTCTAGAACTCCTTTATTGAGTACTCCCTTTTCATAAAGCTTGATGGGAGGGATAATAAGGCCTTCCTGGAAAAGCTCTTGGGAAAGAGGCATAGACCCTGGGCTCATCCCACCGATATCGGCATGATGGGCACGATTGGCCGAGAATCCGAACAATTTGTCTTCGAAGAAAATAGGGGTGACCAGGGTAATATCCGGCAGATGTGTTCCTCCCCGATAGGAATCATTGAGAATGACCACATCTCCTGGGAAGAAATCAAAATTTTCAATGGCACTCAACACCGATAAAGGCATAGACCCCAGATGAACCGGCATGTGATCCGCCTGGGCGATCATCTCCCCCCGATGATCGAAAAGGGCACAGGAATAATCCCGACGCTCTTTAATATTGGGAGAATACCCGGTCCGACAAAGGGTTACTCCCATCTCCTCGGCGATGGCCCAGAATTGATTCTTATAAAGTTCTATTTTAATGGGCGAAAACATTTCCTGACTCATCCTTATTAAGGATGATTGATCTAGGGTTCCTTGTCAAGGGTTAAAAACTTAGGGTGCGTGAAACCTTACCCTTCGAGGCTCTTCGACGGCCAGCTCATTTAAATCGATAATAGGTTCTAAAGGTGTGGCTATAAAATATAAAAATCGCTGACAGACTTCACAAACCACGATCCGTTTTCCAATGAGAGAACTCACCACACAGGATGGAATCATGGTATGGCAACCCTGGCAAACTCCCTCTGTGACCCTTACGACAGCCTGACCGTCATAACGCTGGAGTAATTTTTCATAGGATCGCATGACAGAGGCATCTACAAATTTTTGAAGGGCTGCCCGTTGAGCTTCTAACCCACCCTGGCGTTCTTTGAACATCCGTCGCATTTTTTTGCGATCTTCCTGCCAGGTTTTAAGGAGATCCTTGACCTTCCGAAACCGTTCCCTTAAACGGATTCGCCTTTCTTCAATGGGATGTAAGGCTTCTTTGAATTTTAACTTATGGGCTTTAAGGGTATTTAATTTGGCAATCAACAAGGCCGGATCCTGCCGGGAAGGGTCTTCTAAAAGATGTTTGACTTCTCGGATTCGACTCTGGAGGGAGGAGAGTTTTTTCTTTAATTTACGCTGAATTTGGAGGACTCGCGCCCGTTTAAATCTTAATTTTAGAAGTCTATTCCTGGCTTGCAGGATGTTCTGATCCAGAATACGAAGACCTCGACGAAAATCATACAACTCCCGATCTATTTGCTGAAGATGGATCAGGAGTTCCATCTGGGAGAGTTGAGGCAGTCGTTGGGAGAGGGAATCTGGAAATAAAAGTTTAAAATATTCATCGTCTAGATCGGCTAATGTCTTTTTTCTGGACATAGGTCTTCTCCTCTAAAAATTCCTATCCGTTGTATGAGGGATCTTCCCTCCTGGAATGGGCTTCCTAAAAGCATCCCCTGAGGAGTCCCCGGGTAGTTTTTTAAACATCCTTTTTCCTGAATTAATAAACGTAAATTTCAAATCAATCCCCCGCCACGCACTGAATTCCGGGATAAATCTGAACTGAGATTTTTCAATGTGTCAAAGAACCCCATGAATAGGAGGATTTCAAGGCTGTGATATTAATATACGTATGTTAATTATCTGTCAAGAAAAATGTAAGGGAATTTATCCAATTTTGAGTGATGGAGCAAGAGGCGCCGCCCATCCTGCCCCTTGCAGGGGTAGGTGAAGGGTGAGGGGGACCAGAGACTCGCGTTTCCAGGATCAAGCTTTTTTACATTAACTGTCTTTCCATACCGCCGCAAAGAATTTCAAGATCTTTTAGAGAGGTCGATGACAAAGCAGATCATCCAGCCGGACTGAAATAGAATCCCCCATGAGAGGAATGTCCAGGGATATCATTTTTCCCTTCTTGGGAGGGGTATAGTCCTTATATTCATAAATGGCCAGAGTAACGTCCTGTAACTTATAGCTGTTGGTACGGATGGGTATTCTTTTATGCAAAATAAACCGATCGGTTTTAACTTCTTCCCGTAACCACTCTAAAGAAGGAGACTCGTATTCCTTGTCTTCCAATACCACATACCCTATGCCGAAGTCTTGAAGAACCTCATAAATCTGCTCCCGGCTGGTAACTCGTTCTTCAACAATCTGATCCATTTTGGAAGTCGCCAGGATTTTGTCGGCCCGAAGTACAATCAAATCTTGATCCGGATCCTGCTTCCTGATAAAAAATACAAAGTATCCGGTATCCACATTGGCACTGAATAACACACTTTCCCCTTTCCTGTTTTCAATAACGTATTTTGCAGCCTCTTCATAACCCTCTGCATATTCAGGTTCTGATTTAAAAGCAACTACAAATTGATAACCGACTATTCCGACAAGCAGGGTGGAAAGGAGGATCTTCCAGAGGCGATCTTGCGGGAGACACAGGATTGTCGTGGCAAAAAGACAAAAAACCGGTATCCAGTAAATAGAAAACCTGGGTTCATGGACTCCCATGAAAGTAATTTGAAGGTAATAACCTGCTATCCATAAAAAGAAAAAAGTCTCCCGGGGGTCTTTTCGATAGATGGCGGCCCCCATAGAAATCAAGCTGAGGAAGAGGACTGGTAGTGTGAGGTGATACTGCCAGAGGGCTTTAAGGTGATAGAGGATATTAAACGACTCCAATCTGGAAAACAGGGTTTGATCGGTAACCAGAGCCACGGAGGCCTGAGAAAATTTAAGGGTCAGGGGAATAAGAGGTACGAGCAACAGGATAATGAAACTCCCTGAAAGGATCATCTCTTTGCTTAGCAGCTTTTTTACTCCCTTTAACCACCATAGATAAACAATAAAAATAGGAAGCATGAGACCTGCGAGATGCTTCGCATAAATACTGAGAGCAAAACTAACGGCAAATGCAAAGGCATATATGGGCTTATCTTGTTCACAGTAACGAAAAAAGAAATATACTGTCGCAATAATGAGTGCTAAGGTAGGAATTTCAGACATGACGATCCGTGAGAAACTCACAATAAAGGGAGTTGTCACCCATAGGAGAGAGGAAAAAAAAGCGATCTGATCACCGTAGAGGAATCTTATCAGAAAAAACCAAAAAGTAACGCCCAGGAGCATAAAGAAGACCGTACTCCATCTTGCGGAAAAGATGGAAATTCCCAAAAGGGAATAAAAAGGGACCGTGGCAGCCCCCGGCAGCAAGGGATGATGCCCCAAAGAGAGTGCCGGGTATCTGGCATAATATTGGTAAGTATATTCCGTTATATGGCCCAGGGGGAAATATCTGATCAGGTCATAAAAATAGGTCCCATTCATCAAATATCTTGGCATATCCCCCTGTAAAGAGACGGTCCCCTCGCTGGTTATTCCCTTCGTGGATAGAAGAAATACTCCAACATACAGGACAACAATACAAAAAATTACCCGAGCCAGACGGTTTTGTTTTCCAGGGAAAGTTGTTAAATTCACTTTCATATCTTAAATCTCCAGAATGTTTAGAAGACCTATGAGAATCCCATGTAGATTGGCTTTTATCGTTTCATATCGGATGTTTTCCGGTTCAATAACTCATCAAACTCCACCCCTATCGAATCCCCCATCAAAGGAATATTCATCTGCAACCTCTTCCCACGATCCGCCGGCCGATAGTCCCTGTACTCATA